>JAISTJ010000002.1 GCA_031272655.1 Tannerella sp. | reverse complement strand
TGCTGCTTTTCCATCAGCAGATAGAGTTTGTTGAGCGCATACATCCACGTCCCGTACTTCTCCTGATAGTATTCGAGCGGCTTCAGCAGCCTCACCATTGCCACTCCACATTCATGTTTAAGCGTTTCCATTCCTACAATGACCTTTTAGAAAAAAAGCGAATACCTGATTATCAGGCATCCGCTTTAAAAAAATATCTTTATGACTGTTCTTTTTCATCTTTCCGAATTTTGGTGCAAAATTACAAAAAATTTTATATTCTAAGAAAAAAAACAGGTTGATTTTAAAAAAAAAGCTCGCAGAAGGCTGATACTTCACAGTAGCAGACTGTTTCAAAATAAACCGTAATGGTTGGATTATCGGTGTATTCTGCGCGAGCAACAAGCAACCGGTGCATATTGACTGTGTGTATGAGAGTGTTGGTAAGTTCCCGGTTGCAGTTATATTTTAATGCTTACTAATATGTCAAAACCCGTGAAAATATGTCGTTGTAACATATCGCTTTCAGACACCCGTGTCTATTTGCTCTTTTCAACAAGTGAAATTTGTGGGTTACAACGACCCGCAAGGTGAAAACTCTTTTTCACGATGCAAAATTATAATGAAAAAATCAAGGAAAAAAATTGATTTTTGCAACTACTTTTGTGATTTTATCAAAAAATGTAACTTTTAAGCCAAATGTTAAAATAATAAGTAACAAAAAATGACATAAAATCGGGGTAACCATCCAAAAATTTGCGATTTTTGCAAAACTTTTTTCCGGAATTGGTCTTAAAATGACATAAAAATGAAGCGAGTTTAAGTTTATTTAACATTAAAATATACAAAGAAAGCGACTATAGGCTTCCAATCAGCTTTCTTTGCTTGTCAATGAACGCAATCCTATTCTTTTCGGAACCCGAAAGGATAGTTGAAGTCTTCTTAAGGGCGAGCATCCACTTCTTCATAATGGCGCCTGCACCATTGTTGAGCGAGGTAATGGAACCGGTTGTAAAAGCGTCTATCATTGAGATAGTCAGGTTGTTATACGTGAGGTAAGCGTATGAAGATTCAAAATGCAGCTCCGAGACATAAAAGTCCACCTTGTTGCCGTTCGGGAAAGAGCGGTCTATGATCGTTTTCTCAATGTTGTCAGTGGACTTTATCAGGCAGTTTTTCAGCTCTTCAACGTCGTCGTCCGACAAAAGCCTGATTTCGTGGAAGTAATGTATGTCTTTGATAATATAATCAAGCGCATCTTCCTGATAAATAATATACGTATATCGTATTTTGGTAATCTCCCGGCTGTAATTTTTATGCAGTTCGAGCAGACGCTCCGGAATACGGATTTTTGAATACGGAGTAGCCTTATCAAGGTCGCCAAACAGATACATCCACTTGAGTATGAAGAACTTAAACAGGGGGGGATATAACACTCTGGTGTGCAAAGGCATTGTGTTTGTAGCTATTCCGAATACGGACTGCGGATTGCCGGCGGCGATTTTGATGGATGCAATATAATCTTCGCTCATACGGAAATCCTTCTCGCCGAGATTGAAATAATCCTGGTTAAACAACGAAAACGACTCCTTCCTGTAAGGCGACGGCAACCCCATGATGTCGTCCATCGAGATAGTGAAAGCTATAGCCAGCTTCCTGATTTCCGAATACGACAATTCAGTATCACCCCGCAAGCGCCTGTATGCCGCATCCTCTCCAATATCAAGGGTTTCTGCTATTTTATGCGCTAACTGAACATTACCAACACGCGATTTTAGTTCTTCAAAAAAAAATCTTTGTTCGTTCATCTTTCTTTCTTTTTGCCCAAACTACGGGGCAAAGATAGGAGTTTTTTTTCAAATTTTCAAATTTTTCGGCAAAAAAATTCAAAAAATCACTATAAAAAAGTACTTTTGCGCGCTGTAAAGAGCTTTAAAAAATAGCGATTATGTTTGATTTGAAATTATCGGAAGATTTGAAAATGAGGATGTTACGAGTTCAAAACGCCGTCCGTGAGAGCGGATATGACGGCATTGTTTTGACAACCGACGTGAACATCTTTTATCTCACGGGATTAGTTTTTACGGGCTACTTATATCTGCCTTCGGACAATGAGCCGTTGTGGTTCGTTAAGCGTCCATGTAACCTTTCGGGCGAAAGGATTTTTATTGTCCACAAACCGGAAATGATTCCGGAAATTCTTGTTTCTCAAGGTTATACGCTTCCGTCGCGGGTTTTGCTTGAAACGGATGTGATGCCTTTCAACGAATGTACACGCCTGATGGCTGCCCTCAAGATTGAGATGCCGGCGGTGGGCAATGCTTCCGTGTTGATGCGGCGACTGAGAATGGTTAAAACAGGTTGGGAGATTGAGCAGTTCAGGAAGTCGGCGCTCGGACATGTTGCTACTTATTCCAAAATACCATCACTTTATCGCAAAGGCATGACAGATGCCCGTTTTCAGGCTGAAATTGAGCATGTTATGCGAATGAACGGTTCCATCGGGGTATTCCGGTTTTATGGCTCCGGGACGGATATTTTTATGGGTAGCCTGCTTGCAGGCGCAAATGCCGAAGCCGCATCGCCTTTTGATTTCGCCCTTGGCGGTGCGGGGCTGACGACTTCATGCCCGATAGGCGCTAACGGCACTGTCCTCCGGGAAGGGATGGCTGTGATGGTAGATATGGTTGGCAATTACACTGATTATCTGACAGATATGACGCGCGTTTATTCTATTGGCCGCCTTCCGGAGCTTGCTTACAAGGCTCATCAAACGTCAATAGATATTCATGCCGCTTTCATGGAGGCAGCCCGTCCGGCGGTATCGTGCGCTTCGCTTTATGAGCTTGCCGTGTCTATTGTTGACAAAGCAGGCCTGGCGCCTTATTTTATGGGAACCGTTCAGCAGGCGAAGTTTGTGGGGCACGGCATCGGAATTGAAATCAACGAGCCTCCCGTGCTCACGCCACGCTCGAAAGAGGCTCTTGCAAAGAACATGACAATAGCCCTTGAGCCAAAGTTCGTGATTCCGGCGGTCGGCGCCGTAGGCATCGAAAACAGTTACTTGGTAACAGATGACGGCGTCGAAAAACTAACCGTCTTCCCCGAAGAAATAATCGAACTCCCGGCGTAACTCATAGCTCTTAGTTCTTTAACTCTTATCTCTTATCTCTTATCTCTTAATTCTTAATTTTTAATTTTTAATTCTTAATTCTTAATTCTTAATTCTTAACTCTTAATTCTTAATTCTAATAGTCTGTCCTTTAGGGATTTGTATTTCTATAAGGTTTTGTTCCGGTGATTCCGTTGTAAGTTCTTTATTATCAATGAAAACCTTAACCGGAGTTTTGGTGCGCAGGCGGCAGATGCCATCGTGATGTGCCGTTATAACCGCTTTTTCGAGTGCGCCGTTTTGCCATTGAATATCAACGTCATAGCCTCCACGTGCGCGCAAACCGCTTATGGCGCCGTTTTGCCATGCCGTCGGCAAAGCAGGAAGTAGCGATATGGTAACATGCGTGCTGTCTTCGTAAAACGATTGCATCAGCATCTCCGCCACTCCGGCCGTTACGCCCTGAATAGCCTGATTGCCCTCAAAAGACGGCGTTATTTGACTGTCCTCCGGCGCTGGGTGGATGCTAACGTCGGTCTGCATCTTGTGGAAAATCTCGTATGCTTTTTCAGGCTCTTCGAGGCGGGCGTGCTGGCTTATTTTCCATGCGCCTGACCATCCCATATTGTTGTCGCCGCGACGTTTCAGCACCGTTTTAACGGCATCAATCAGCTCCGGCGTGCGGTGCAGCGAGATGTCATCGTCGGGATAAAGCGCAAACAGGTGCGAAGTGTGCCGGTGGTGAGGCTCGGCTTCGGAAAAGTCGTAAAACCATTCCTGCAACTGCCCGTATTGCCCGATTTTATGTGGCGGAAGGTTGGCAAGCATCTCTTTTGCAGCGGCATAATCTTCACTGCTGCCGCTTGTCCGGTTTTCCGCTCCTCTGTCGGTTCCGTTGCCGTTCGCCGTTGCAAAATCTTCTGCCCTTGACAACACCTCGTATGCCTCAATGAAGTTTTTAAGCGTGCGGCGGACAATCTGGATTTCACCCGCTGCGCCGAACGAAGCGCCTGTGCTGCGCCCGTTTTCATCAAGGAAACTGTTTTCCGGTGAAGTCGAAGGACATGTAACATAATATCCTGATTCAGGCTCTTTTACCAAGAAATCAAGACAAAATTCGGTTGCGCCTTTCAACAGTGGAAATATGCGTTTAAGATACTCTGTATCAAGCGTATATAAATAGTGATCATAGAGTTGTTGCATAATCCAGTGTCCTCCCCAGAACCACAACCCATAATACGTTTCGGCGTCGGTCGGAGTAGAGATGAACCACACGTCCGTGCCGTGGCAGGCGCACCAGCCGTGGCATCCGAAATGCTCCTTAGCTGTCCGTGCGCCCGATGCCGCAAGGTTCTCTGTGAAAAGCAACAGCGATTCGTTCAACTTCGA
The DNA here is from genome assembly GCA_031272655.1 of Tannerella sp. Taxonomy (GTDB): domain Bacteria; phylum Bacteroidota; class Bacteroidia; order Bacteroidales; family Tannerellaceae; genus Tannerella. The sequence goes on along the minus strand of JAISTJ010000002.1, from coordinate 1,870 downwards.
CAGGTTGGTGTTCTCTACAGGCCAATAGCACTCCTGAATGTTGATGTTAAGCGTCCAGCGACCGCGCCACCGGCCGTCAAGGTCGTTGAGCCACATATTGTGATTGTTGAACGCAAGCGTGTTCTCGCGGGCTGCTGCCAGCATCAGGTAGCGTCCGTACTGGAAATAGCGCGCTTCGTATGCGAGGTCGTTTTCGCCGGCGCGGATTGCTTCCATACTCGCTGTGGTAGTACGTTCCGGATGTGCATCATGCCCCAAATCAAGTTTGCATGAGGCAAACAGCGGACGATAGTCTGTTAAGTGTCTGTCTAATAATGTTTTATATGATTGGGCGGATGCTTTTTCCATATAGTCGCCGCATCGTTGCGAAGCGTTTGCCGAGACATTGTTCCAACTAACCCAGTTTGTAGCGCCCGCAAGGATGAGCGTAACGGCATTGGCGTCGCTGACGATGATTTTATCGCCGGCGGTCTTCATTTCGCCGCCTTCGGGGATGACTTTCAACTTCGCCTGCCAGCGCATCTGCGGCGGTAAGATTAGTTCGTTCGGCTTTTCCGAAATTGTTGTGCCTTCCATAGCAATCATATCGCCAGAAGCGTTTGTGCGGGCGCTTGGCTGAAGACTTGTGAGCCATGCCGAGAAACTTATCTGCGATTTCCTGTCGGCTTCGAGGCGGTAAACAATCACCTGATCGGGATAAGATGCAAACACGCGGCGCGAATACTTAACCCCATCATAACTATATGATACATTGACCGTTGCGTCGTCCATATCTAATTCACGGCTGTAATCGCTGACGCCATCCGCCTTGTGCCCGAAATCCAAATTCAGACGCCCCATAGGTTGGTAGAACTGAACATGAATAGGGTCGCCGAATAGCTTTTTAGCCTCAATATCAGCCTCTTTCCACTTCTTGGCAAACGCATATTCGCGTACTTTCTTCAATATTTCAGGTCCATCCTGTTTGGTGGAATTGTAGGGGCCACCCGTCCATAGCGTTTCATCGTTGAAAGCGATGACTTCATGCTCGGTTGCGCCCGGAATCATCGCCCCGAAGCGGCCTGTGCCTATCGGCAGCCCTTCCCAAAACTTCGTGGCGGGAGTGTCGTAGCGCCATACCATATCTGTCTGATTAACAGCTATTTTACTATCGTCAACACAGGAAAGCAGCAAAATGCTTAGTAAAGCCGGAATAAGTGTCTTGTTCATATTTTTAAATTTATTTTTGGTCAAAAAGTGCAGGGTAGGTTTTCGTGATAATTTCTTTATATTCGTTAGGTAAGTCTTTGAGTGGCACCGGTTTATCCTGTGGGCGGGTTTGTTTTTGGTTTATTTCACCCATCAGGCTCCATTTGCGGGTCATGTCCTGAGGTTCCTGCGCGGGGATGTCGTAGCGGGTGAAATCAATAACCTGCCAAGGTGCGTTTCGTTGCCAGTTGCGCATCAGGGCTAAACGGAAATGTTTGTTCATGAACCACTTAATCTCTTTATTGGCGTCCGAGCCGTCAATGCCCGAACCGCGTTCCTCGAAGCGGTAATTGAAGCTGTTTTCCTTGAAATGTTTGCGCCAGAGCAAGCCGAACTCGCCCTGCGTGATAACGCTTACGTCAGGCCAGTGGCTGCGCACTTCTTTCAGCCATGCGGTGAGGTTGGATACGGAAATTTTGTTTGGCCCGGCATGGAGGCACAACTCCCAACAATTCGGCACCCACCCAAAACCGTTGAGTTCAAAGCCTTTATCAAAATGAATAGCTGTTGTGTGCATCGCTTCCTGCAAGCCGAGTTCCGGTCCGAATGCTTGATAAGTCTCTATCGGACCAACGCCCATCCTGCTGTTGAAGCCCTCAGCGCCGCCAGCACGACGTCCGGC
>JAISTJ010000143.1 GCA_031272655.1 Tannerella sp. | reverse complement strand
TTACAAGATACACCATCAGGAGCATAACCTGCAACGCACCAAAGCGCAGTTGAAGCTCTTGCAAAGCCTCGAAGAACATAGCGCAGAGATGGAAAACTTCCTCCGGAAGTTTTTGGTTTCCAACGTTTGAGGTTTGAGGTTTCAAGTTTGAGGTTTTTATCTTCTATATAAGAAACTGATTTCTCGGAAAGAATGACAAGGCGCTAAAATCTTAAATCTAAAATCTAAAATCTAAAATCTTAACTCCCAACGATCACTTTTACCCCTTTCGGCGCTTTGATTTTGGTGTCAATTTTTCCGTTGGAAAGTTTTTTGTGGCTTATAGCGATGACCCCGTAAGGTGTCGGATATGAGCCTTCTACCCACTCCAAATCACCTAAGAACGGCTTCACGCGGACTGTTTTGCAGCCGGTTTCGACTATTTCAACGCCGAGGACGTGCTCTATAAGCCAGCTTGCAGGTCCCGACGACCATCCGTGGCAAAGGCTGTGCCTGTAACCCGGATAGCAGTAAGCGCCAAAATCGCCGTGGATATCCTTTTTCCCTTTGACGGGCATCTCATCTATTCCAGTAACATCGTTATTTTCAACCCATTCGATATTAAAATCTTCCCAAAAAGTTGTAGCGCCGAGGTCTAACATCTTGCCCCAGTATTGGCGGATAATATCAATCGCCGACTGCTGCAAGCCCGCTTTAGCCAGCGCTTCGAGCATATAATAGCCGTAGAAAGTAGAGAAGCCCTTCGCGCCGCCGACCGACACCACTTCTTTGCAGGCTTTTCCTGCGTCCATTGTGCCTGCCAAAGCCATCAACGATGCCGCCTGTTTAAGACCGTTGGCGGGTTTTATCTTTTTGTTGATATGTTCAATGCCCCATTCGCATTTCTTCGCTGCTTCAGGCTGGTTTAAAACGCCGCACAGCTCGATGGCATCTTTCAAAGCCCACACAAGCAACGCCCGATAGCCCGATTCAACCCCGTCTTTGTTAGGCGTTGAAGGCCAGTCGAGGAATTTTCCGCCGAAAGTCTCGCTCCCGTCTTCTCCTATATGGCTGATAATGTTGTCAATAAGCCCTACAATATAATCTTTGTGCTTCTGCAAAAAAGCCAGATCGCCGTAATGATGATACCATTCCTTATGAATTATCAGGTACCAGAACGAGTAGGCGCTCATGCCGTTCATCCACTCCGGCAGCGGGTACTTTTTGCAGGCGTAATCGAGGCTTTGAGGCACTACGGGATTTTTACCGAAAATATTTTTTATAGTCATCACTTCGGGGTGCATGTCGCCGAGCCACACCAACCGGTCGCGTTTGATGCCGTCCCAAAGGTAGTCTTGCATGTTGAGGTGGACGGTGTAAGCCGCCGTCATCCAAATCTTGTTGAGCCGTTCATCGTTACATTTGAATGAGCCGAGATACGGGATATTCCTGAAACGCAGGATAGCCCTTGCTTCTTTTATCTTTATCGTACGGTTTTGTTCAAGCAGGTCAATGCGGACGAAGCGGAAACCGGTATTGCCGATTTCTATGGCGCCGTCGCGCGGAATCTCCATCACAAAATCGCGCTTGGCATGGTCATCGGTCGAAAATCCTATCCTGTTGTGAACGTTATCTGTCTGACTGTTAGCTTCTCCAATAGATTCGCCGAAGCGTATCCGCACTAACGAAGGGCGGCTGTCGGCCGACCCCATCACTAACTGCAGCCCGCCGTGAATCTCAATGCCGTAGTCGAGCATGATTGAAGCTTTCTCGTTCTCGGTGCTTTTCAGAAGGCAGTAGCTTGTATGCCCGGACACGTCAGCCTGACCGTCGCCTGCGAGCAGAAGCGTCGCATCGTTCTGTACGAGTTTGCCATCAACGCCCGCGTATTTCCACACTACCTTTCTGGGCGGGATGTAGGTGCGGTCAATGATGTCTTCCTGTGCGACCTTGTTGTAACTGTCGTCAAAAATAGGGGGTAATTGCGCATAAATTGCTGATGATAAGCAAGTTGCGGCGATTAAAAATAGTAAATGTTTCATAGTGAGGATGATTAGTGAATCAACTAAAGAAGAGCCTCTTGTCGGATTCGAACCAACGACCCCGAGATTACAAATCACGTGCTCTGGCCAACTGAGCTAAAGAGGCGGGTGGGAAAGCTTACCGTATCGCACCGCTACAACCTGCGTACCCTTGCTGCCGTCAAGCCCTGGGGGATTCCGAGGGAGCTGGTCGTACGGGACTTTCCCGTCTTTTTTAACCTAATTTTTTTTATCTTTTGCGGGCGCAAAGGTAATGTTTTTTTTCTTTCCCGCAAAATTATTTCAAAGCTATTTTGAATTATTTTTCAAGACATCCTGATTTTCAACCTTTTTTAAATTGATGAATCTGAACTTCGGACGTTTGATGCTTATTTTCATTTCGTCAAACACTTTGTCGGCCGATGTGATGGTAGCATCAACAGGTTTGAGGATGTTTTCGCCGTCTTCCCACAGCGACATCGAATAGAGTTGTGGTACATATTCGGCGCCGTTATCCGCCTTAATATCAGCCTTATACAACAATGCAGGCTGACCGCAGGCAAACTCGTCCTCTTCATGTGTGATGCGGTTGAATTGCGGGTAAAACTCATTGTAGTCGCCCGCCAGATTCATCTCTATCCAGACCGTCCACTTCGAGCCGGGACGGACTTCGGCGTCAATGCGGAAATACTCGTCTTTAGGCGTTGCGCCGGAGATAACTATCTCGTCGTCATCATCGGCTTCAGTTTCTTTAGCCCGGAACACCTTGACCCAGTGGGGGATAGCGACAGGCACGTCCGCCTTGCCTTCCCAATCGCCTACTCCCACGCGATTTGTTACGAAAATCTGCTTTTTGCGGTGATTATCAGCGTTTTCGAGCCAGATAGCAAACTGTGGCGGTTCGGCGTATGTTGAAAGATAAACGGCTTTAGGATTGATATGTATATCAAACTCTATCAGCGCTTTATGCCAATTTTTAAAATACCATACCGTTGCTGCTGCAATCGCCGCAACAACAACACCCGCAATCAAAAATTTTAAAACCTTTTTCAAAACAAAATCAGAAATATAATCGTTAATTACCTATAATTCAAAGCCTTTTCTGTATGACCGGACGTCAAGTCGCGCGGCCTCCTCATTTCCCGTTATGGCGCCCGTAACAGGGTCTATGCCGAGCAAGCTTTTACCAGAACGGTACGACAGGTTGGCGAGGTTGATCATCGTGGCGCTCAGAACTCCTTGTTTGACAGGCGCGTTAGGCTCTTTGCGCGTGCGGATGCAGTCAATGAAATTGCGGTGGTGCTTCTCGTCGGGAAAATATCCGGTTCCTTCGGCTATGACGTCGAATTTCCGGCCGCCGAACACCTGCCAGCCGCCGCCATGACGACCAAGGAACATCACCCCGTCCGTGCCGTAAATCTCAATCCGGGTAGAATTGTTGCGCCATTCGGGGAATTTGTCGCTGAAACGCACCTCTTGGGGTGTCTTGTACATATAATCGCCGTACTGCGACGATTCAAGGCTTATTGCATAATCGCCCATATCGAATACAACAGTCTGATTATCAGGTACTTCACGTGCATCTTTAAAAATCACCCTGCCGCCTGCACAAAACACGTTCTGCGGCAGTCCGGGGTCGCCAAGCGCCATCCGCGCAAGGTCTATGACGTGCGATGCGTCGCCTGACATGGCAATTCCGCCGCTATAAGCCCACCAGTCGTACCATCCTTTGTGGCGCGATACGTTGTACGGCACCATCTCAGCTGGTCCGAGCCATCCGTTCCAGTCGAGGCCTTCGGGCGCGGGTCTGTCTTCTTTCAGCGTCCATTGCCGCGTGCCGGGCAACATGCAGTAAGCTTTGACGGTAACGATTTTGCCTAATTTTCCCTCGGCGATATAGTCGCGCGCCGAAAATGAATAGTCGCCGCTCCTGTTCTGAGTTCCGCACTGTACGATACGTTTGTTTTGCGTTGTCGCTTCAATCATCTTCCTGCCTTCTTCGGACGACAGGCAGACGTTTTTCTCAACATAGACGTCCTTGCCGGCTTTGCAAGCGCGTATCGTAGCCAACGCGTGCCAGTGTTCGGGGGTTGCAATTACTACGGCGTCCACTTCCTTGTCGGCGAACGTTTCCTGCATGTCGCGGGCGCGTTTCGGTTCGTAACCCTGTATCTTCGCAAGATCCTGAATGACACTGCCTCCGCGCGTATCGTCCACATCGCAAACATATTTCACTTCCACGCCTTCGGCACAATGTACAAGGCTCTGAATAACCGACGAACCGCGGCCGCCGGCGCCTATCAAAGCCAAAACTACTTTATTTTCAGATGATTTCATTTGACTTAATATTTATTTCTGTTGCAAAGTTACGATTTTTTTTGTTAGAAACAAAATTTCTTACAAATCAACGGGGCCGCGGGGACGCGAGCCTTTTAACCCGTACCAGTAAATGACGCAGTAAGAAACGAGTAGAACGACGAAACCTGCCGCTATCTGGCCGCCTGCCCAGCTTGTGTCGGCAACCCTGCCAATAACGAACGACAGTATGGCGCCGCCAATCAGGCTCATTACAAGCACCGAAGCGCCTAATTTGGCATGAACGCCCAAGCCTTTCACGCCCGAAGCAAAATTGGTCGGATACATCAGCGACATAAAGAACGTAGTGCTGATAAGGGCGATGATGCAGACGGGACTTTGGATGCCGGTGAACGGAATCGTCATCGTAACATCATGCAATCCTATTCCCAGATGGTCATATCCCCACTGCGAGCCGGCTATTGCCGTCAGTACTAAACAGATGTTAATTACCGCATAAACACACATCAGCCGCGTCGGTTTGACGTATTTCATCAACCACGTTGAGAAGAAGCGCCCGAGCATGAAAATCACCATGTTTGCCGTCAGGAAAGCGCCTGCCTGCTTCTCGGTCATATTGCTGTTTTGCTGGATATAAGTTATCAGATAGCTCCAAGTGCCGAGCTGGGCGCCAAGATAGAAGAACTGCGAGATGATCGCTCCCCACCAGTGCGGGAACTTCAACAATGCTTTAAAGCTGCCTTTTTCGCCTTTCGTGTCGGCTTTTTCGGTCTCAATTTTCGGAAATTTCGCTTTCCAGATAAAGAAAGCGATTGTTACGGCAACTATCGCGAGGGCAAGGTATGTCGGGAAAACGCGCATGTTTTCGTTTGCGAGGAAAGCGTCATAAGTGCCTGCCTGCTTCATGCCTGCAATCTCTGTTGCCGACGGCTCAATCCCGGAAAAGATGAACAGCGTGCCGCAAGCTGCAGCAGCGATTCCGCCGAGTGGGTTGAACGACTGTGCAAGATTGAGACGGCGTTCTGATGTTGATTTATCTCCAAGGCTGACTATGAAGCTGTTAGCGCCAATCTCAAGGAAAGATGCGCCGCCTGCCATCACAAAAATGGCGCCGAGAAAAACGGCGTACTGCCGCGAAGAAGCCGCCGGATAAAACAGCAGACAGCCTGCCGCGAAGAGGCATAACCCAAACAGAATGCCCGTCTTGTAACCCCGCCGCTGCATAAACAAACCTGCAGGAATAGAGAAACAGAAGTAACCGCATTTGAGAGCGAACGGCAAAAAGCCTGTCTGTGTGAGACTTAACTCTAAAGATTTCTGAAACTGCTTAATAAGCACGTCATTAAGTGTGTTAGGCCATGCCCAAAGGAAAAACAGGGACGTTATCAGCCCGAATGTAAGCGCATATCCCGCGCCTATAAGATTAGTTTTTGTGTTGTTCGACATTTTTTATTTTTATTTTAGGATTATTTTAAAAGGACTTCAAGCTCGAAACGATATTTCTGCACGCATCTGTAAAAATACCCACGTCCACAGAGTAGGAAATGTACTGAATCCCAGCCTGCTTCCACATAGCAGCGGCTTCGGGCGTGTCGCAGAAAACTCCCGTAACGACCCCAGCTTTCTTTGCTTGAGATGAAATGTTTGTAATAGCCTCAAGGACAGATGGATGCGATACCTGCCCCGGTACGCCGAGCGACTGCGAAAGGTCGTACGGGCCGATAAAAAGTATGTCAAGTCCCTCAACATCAAATATTTCATCAAGATGATTGATGACCTGTTTGCCTTCGACTTGCAGTATTATTAGCGCTTCGTTGGCTTTGGCGAAATATTCGTCGCGAGGCGTTGAGGAATAGTCGGCAGCCCGTACAAACCGGCAAACGCCGCGTTCGCCCTGCGGATAGAACTTTGCCGCTTTCACGGCTTCACGAGCCTGTGCAGCCGATTGTATCTGCGGCACCTGAATGCCTTTCGCGCCAATGTCAAGCGCCTTTCCTATAGCCGTTTCGGACGAGTCATAAGTGCGCACAACAGGCAATATCCCGGCCGCTTCAGCTCCGCGTATCAGGTTTTGAAGGGTGAAAAAATCAATCGGTCCATGCTCCATATCAAGGATGCAGAAGTCGAAACCCGCATGTCCGGCGCACTCCACAAAAGCAGCGTCCCCCGTCTTCATAAACGGTCCGTAAACAGCGCTCCCCTCCGCTAACCTCTCTTTAAATTTCTTTATATCCATCTGATTAATAGCATTTTATCTATATGTTACCACTCGGTTACAACGCCGCTGTGAGTTCGCCAAAGCGGGTTTTTCCAGTCGTGCCCGATAGCAGCCATTTCGCGTACTTTTTCTTCATTAATTTCTATGCCCAATCCGGCGCCCGTAAAGAGTTCGATATATCCGTCGCGGAAGTTAAACACTTCAGGATTAAGGACATATTCGAGCAGTCCGGCGCCTTCGTTATAGTGGATGCCGATGCTTGACTCTTGAATAACGGCGTTCACGCAGTTGAAATCAAGTTGGAAACAGGTTGCTAACGCTATCGGCCCGAGCGGGCAGTGAGGCGCAACGGCGACATCGTACGCTTCCGCCATAGACGCTATTTTCCTGAACTCCGAGATGCCGCCCGTATGGCTCGGATCCGGCTGTATGATGTCCACAGCGCCCTGTTCAAACAAATGTTTGAAATCCCATCGCGTATAAAGGCGTTCGCCGACGGCTATGGGCGTCGAAACAAGTTCCGACAGCGCTTTCAGACATTCGCCATTTTCGGGCAGTACAGGCTCTTCAATGAACATGGGATGGTACTGTTCAAGCTCTTTCATAAGCGTTTTGGCCATTGTCTTGTGGACGCGCCCGTGAAAATCTATTCCAATCCCGAACTCCTTGCCGCAAGCGTAGCGTACGTCCGAAACCCGCGCCACCACTTCGTCTATTTTGCCGAAAGAATCAATCCATTCAATCGCGTCAGTGCCGTTCATCTTGACGGCTTTAAATCCCTGCCGTTGCTTCTCTTTAGCCGCTTCAACAACTTCGGAAGGGCTGTCGCCGCCGACCCATTGATACACCATCATCCTGTCGCGCACAGCGCCCCCGAGCAGGTCGTGAACAGGCAAACCCGTAAACTTCCCCTTAATATCCCAGAGCGCCTCATCAATGCCCGATATTGCGCTTGTAAGCACCGGCCCGCCGCGGTAAAACCCGCCGCGATAGAGCGTCTGCCAAATATCTTCAATCCGCGAAGCGTTTTTGCCGAGAATATAAGGCGCAAGTTCTTTAACGGCGGCAGACGTGGTGTCCGCACGCCCCTCTACGACAGGCTCGCCCCATCCGGTAAACCCGTCATCTGTAGTGATTTTCAAAAACAACCACCGCGGCGGCACCTTAAACAACTCGATCTTATCTATCTTCATAAGGATGATTTTTGCTAAATTTCTCAAGCATCAGACACCTTTGGTCGGAGGGGTCAAAGAGCATCGCCGTACAGATGCAATAGCGCCTGCCGGTGCGTTCGAGAACGTCGTGATTGACGCAGCCGTTACAGCCGCGCCAGAACGCTTCGTCGTCGGTGAGGTCGGCAAACGTAACGGGAAAATATCCCAGTTCGGTATTCAGTTTCATCACTGCGCTACCGGAGGTCAGGCTGAAAAGTTTGGCATGAGGCCAACGCAGGCGGGCTAACTGAAACGACGCATGTTTGATACGCCGAGCCAGCCCGCGATTGCGGAATTTATCGTGCACAATAAGCCCCGATGTGGCTACAAACTGCTTGTTTCCCCACGATTCAATATATGTGAACCCCGCAAACTCCTCGCCTGCAAGGGCAATGATAGATTTACCCTCACGCATCTTCTGCGCAACGTATTCATGTGTGCGTTTAGCGATGCCGGTGCCACGCACTTTGGCAGCTCCTTCGATTGTCTCTAAAATAGTATCAACATAAATTTCATGACTTTCGTCGGCTACCATTACATCAATGTCGTCATTTTCAGTAACTTTCACTTGCTATGAATTATTATTCCAAAAAAACGGACGCAAAGGTAAGGACTATTTTTGAATAAATGTATTTTCTTTGGAAAAATCTTTTACCGATGCAAAAAAATCATTACTTTTGCAGCCAAAATTAACTAATCACTATAATTTATATGCACAATTGGTTTGAATGTAAGATTTCATACGAAAGAGTTAATGAGGATGGGTTTCAGAAGAAGGTAGCTGAGCCTTATTTGGTTGATGCACTGTCTTTTACGGAAGCCGAAGCGCGGATAATCGAAGAGATGCGCCCGTATATAAGCAGCGAGTTCATGGTGTTGGACATCAAGAGGGCGCGTTATTACGAGACTTTCCTGAATGAAACGGGCGATAAATACTATAAAGTGAAGGTCATGCTGACATTGCCCGATGAGAAAACGGGGACGGAGAAACGGTCATCCGTGCAGATTTTGGCGCAGGCGACATCGGTGCTTGATGCCATCGGCGTCATTGACAACGGCATGAAAGGGACGCTTGTGGACTATGAGATAGCAGCTATTACCGAAACGCCTTTGATGAACGTATTCCCCTATCACCCAAAGACTTAATTCTTAATTCTTAATTCTTAATTCAAAAAGCTATGGGGATAAGAGAACGGCTCACGGAAATACGTGCTTCGCTGCCTGATGGGGTGGAGCTTGTTGCGGTGTCGAAATTTCACCCTGCGGAAGTTGTCCGTGAGGCTTACGACGCCGGACAAAGGATGTTTGGCGAGAGCCGTGTGCAGGAACTTACGGCAAAGCAACCGTTGCTGCCGTCAGACATCGAATGGCATTTTATAGGGACGCTGCAAACCAACAAGGTACGTCACATTGCGCCGTTTATTTCGCTGATACATAGCGTGGATAGCCTGAAACTGCTGCGCGAGATAAACCTTCAGGCGGCGCGTTGCGGCAGGCGTATAGATGTGTTGCTCGAAGTGCATATAGCTGAAGAGGCCACTAAATATGGCTTTTCTGTGGAGGAAATCCGCGCTATCTTTGCCTACAGCGTTTTGGATGCATTTCCAAATGTGCGCGTTCGCGGTTTGATGGGGATGGCGACATTTACGGACGATGTCACGCAGGTCAGGCGCGAGTTTGCATCATTGAAACAGCTCTACGATACGTTTTCCGACCGGCATTTAGACATCCTTTCAATGGGCATGAGCGACGACTATCCCCTCGCCATCGCTGAAGGCAGCACAATGGTACGCATAGGGACGCGCATTTTCGGAAACCGGACATAGATTATGTATAAAGTTCTTGTTTTATTCTTTTCGGCAATTCTTGCTTGCTGCACTAATAGTGCGGATGCGCCATACGACTTGCGTGTAGAGTATCTATGCGAGCCGTTGAGCGTTGATACGCCGCATCCGCGACTGTCGTGGAAGAATGTCGCGTCTTCGCGCGATTTTCATCAAACTGATTATCAGGTGATTGTAGCAAGCAAGGCCGACTTGTTGCGCGAAGGGAAAGCCGACTTGTGGGATTCCGGCGAAGTGATGTCCGACGAGCAAATAGACGTGCGGTATGCGGGGAAGTCATTACTAGGACAGCGGCTTGTTTACTGGAAAGTGCGTGTCAGGGACAATCGTGGGAAGTGGTCGAATTGGAGCGCTACGGCACGCTTTGGGGCTGGGTTGAGCGAGGAAGACATTACTTTAGCTGAATATATCGGGTTGCCGAAAAACGAACCACTCGACGGAGACGTTGCAGGCAATGTCTCTACAAACCAACAAGACCGTGCGCAGCAACGCAATCCGGCGCCGTTGGTGCGTAAAGCTATTGATTATAAAGGTGGTACGACACTACTGTACGTCAATTCGCTTGGGTATCACGAAGTTTATATTAACGGCAGGAAAATAGGCGACGCCGAGCTGCAACCGGCTGTATCACAGTACGATAAGCGGTCGCTTTACAACACTTATGACATTACACGGCAGTTGCGCAAGGGCGCTAACGAACTTGTTGTGTGGCTCGG
>JAISTJ010000098.1 GCA_031272655.1 Tannerella sp. | reverse complement strand
GGCTTCGACGCAAAGAAGCGATGCTCCATCCAATATTTATACCACTTGTCTTCAACAAGCGAAGGGTCGTATTTTGATGCTAATTCCATCGAGAGTTACTTTATAGTTTATAAGTTTATTGTTTATAAGTTTATAAGTTTATGTTTAATGTATAAAAACGAGTGCAAAAGTAGTGATTTTTCTTTTGAATTAAAAATTTTTATACCTTTGCGGCGTTTTTAAAGAAAAAAATATGGAGAAAAATCTCGTTATTGTAGAATCGCCCGCGAAGGCAAAAACTATTGAGAAGTTCCTTGGAAAGGACTTTAAGGTGATGTCGAGTTACGGTCATATCCGCGACTTGAAAGACAAAGAATTTGGCATACAGGTGGAAAAAAATTACACTCCCGTTTATGTTGTTTCGCCCGACAAGAAGAAACTTGTTACCGAACTAAAAAAAGCGTCCGAAAAAGCGTCCGAGATACTGCTCGCTTCCGATGAAGACCGTGAAGGAGAGGCTATTGCATGGCATTTGTTTGAAACGCTTGATTTGAAAAAAAATAACACGAAAAGAATTGTATTTCACGAGATTACGAAGCAGGCAATATTGAATGCCCTTGAAAATCCGCGTGATATAGATATGAACTTAGTCAATGCCCAGCAGGCGCGCAGGGTTTTAGACCGCATAGTAGGCTTTGAGCTGTCGCCCGTTTTGTGGCGTAAAGTGAAGCCGGCGCTGTCGGCAGGGCGCGTACAGTCGGTTGCAGTAAGGCTTATAGTTGAACGCGAGCGCGAGATAAACGACTTTGTATCAAAGCCTTCCTACTCCGTTACCGCAGCTTTCGTCTTGCCTGACGGCTCAACATTGCTCAACGCCCGCCTCAACCGCCGCCTTAAGGACAAAAAAGAGGCGTTAGCATTTCTCGAATCATGCAAGGAATGTTCTTTCAGCATTGAAGACATCTCGAAAAAGCCAGTAAAAAAATCGCCTGCGCCGCCGTTCACAACCTCGACATTGCAGCAGGAAGCCGCCCGCAAGCTCGGTTTTTCTGTCTCACAAACAATGATGGTCGCACAGAAATTATACGAATCGGGACATATCACATATATGCGTACCGACTCGGTAAACCTTAGTAATCTGGCGCTTGGCACCGGCAAAGAAGCTATCCTGAACACTTATGGCGAGAGATATTACAAGTTCCGCAAGTACCATACCAGCAGCAAAGGCGCCCAGGAAGCGCACGAGGCTATCCGTCCGACATACATGAACGCCCCGGCAATCAGCGGCACGGCGCAGGAAAAAAGCCTCTACGACCTCATTTACAAACGCACGATAGCCTGCCAGATGGCTGATGCAGAGCTGGAACGAACAACTATCACCATTAATATCAGCGGCAAGAACGACGACAAGTTTCTCGCTCAGGGAGAGATAGTTACGTTTGACGGATTTTTGCATGTCTATATGGAAAGCTTTGATGAAGAGCCGGATAACGAAACCGAAAACGGAATCCTGCCGTCGGTAAACGCAAAAGACGTTTTGTTGCCAAAGGAAATCGTTGCTACAGAGCGTTTTACGCAGAAACCGCCACGTTATACTGAAGCCAGCCTCGTGCATCGCCTCGAAGAGCTTGGCATCGGCCGTCCTTCAACTTACGCGCCTACTATTCAGACTATTCAGAATCGCGAATACGTCATTCGCGGCAGCAAGGAAGGCGAAAACAGGAAATACAACATTCTGACTTTGAAAAACAAAAATGTCAAAGATACGGAAAAAACCGAGCTTGTAGGCGCAGACCGCAACAAGCTGATGCCCACAGATATAGGTACGGTAGTGAATGATTTTCTGACAGAACATTTTCCGGAAATACTTGATTATAACTTCACTGCGAACATAGAGAAAGAATTTGACACGATAGCTGAAGGCGAATTGGAATGGACGAAAGCTATTGACGTGTTCTACAAATCGTTCCATCCGACGGTTTTAGAGGCGACTGCCATCAAGACCGAGCATAAAGTCGGCGAACGCGAGTTGGGCATTGACCCCGAAAGCGGCAAACCGGTGTATGTAAAGATAGGCCGCTACGGGCCGATTGCCCAGATCGGGCAGGCTAAACAGGACGACAAAGGCGAAAAACCGCGCTTTGCATCTCTGCTTAAAGGCCAGTCTATCAGCACTATAACTCTTCAAGAAGCGCTCAAACTGTTTGAACTGCCACGTCATGTAGGCGAATATGAAGGCGAGGAAATAATTGCAGGCATAGGCCGGTTCGGTCCGTTCATACGCCATGACGGGATTTATATTTCCATCCCTAAAACCCTGAACGCCATGACGATAACCCTTGAAGAGTCAATCGAACTGATAAAAAACAAACGTAAGAAAGATGAAGAAAAACATATCAAAACGTTTGATTCGGAGCCGGAACTTGAGGTTTTGAACGGACGCTTTGGCCCGTATATCGCTTATAAAGGCTCAAATTATCGCCTCGCAAAAACCATTGATCCTAAGGCGCTTACGGTCGAAGAATGTATGAAAATCATTGCTGCAAGCAAAGACAAACCCGCCGCAAAAGGCAGGTTTGCCCGTAAAAGCAAGAAGTAAGTTACATTCGTTCCGGCGCCTCAATTCCAAGCAGCGACATACCGTTGCGGATAACTTTGGCTGTGCTTGCCGACATCAGCAGGCGCAGTTGTTTTACCGCGTCGTTTTCTTCGTGCAGGATTGAGTAGTCGTGGTAGAACTGGTTGTATTCGCGAACCAAATCATATACATAATTGGCTATCAGCGCGGGACTGTAGGTATCAGCCGCTTCTTTCACTACAGCCGGATACTCCGTAAGAGTCTGAATCACAGCCATTTCCTTGTCATTCAGCGGCGTGTCGGCGGAAAACTTGACGGGTTTTGAAAACCAACCGGGTTGCTCATCTTCAGCCTTGCGAAGAACCGACCGGATCCGCGCATAAGTATATTGGATAAACGCGCCTGTGTTGCCGTTAAAATCAATTGATTCTTTAGGGTTGAAAGTCATGTTCTTACGAGGATCAACTTTAAGGATAAAATATTTCAGCGAGCCGAGGCCGATGATGCGGATAATGTCGTCGGCTTCCTGCTGCGTCAGTTCGTCCAATTTGCCGAGTTCGGCCGAAATTTCGCGTGCAGTGCGGAGCATCTCGTCCATCAGGTCATCGGCGTCAACAACCGTCCCTTCACGGCTTTTCATCTTACCTTCAGGCAGTTCCACCATTCCGTAAGAGAAATGCACTAATCCGCGCCCGAAAGCGAAGCCGAGCTTGTCAAGCAGCAACGCAAGTACCTGAAAATGATAGTTTTGCTCGTTTCCAACCACATAAATCATTTTATCTATCGGATAGTCGTCAAAGCGCAGTTTGGCGGTGCCGATATCCTGCGTGATATAAACCGACGTGCCGTCGGAACGCAGCAACACCTTCTCATCCAAGCCGTCGGCAGTGAGGTCAGCCCACACCGAGCCGTCGTCGCGACGGTAGAAAATACCTTTCTCCAAGCCGTCAAGCACCGTGGCTTTGCCTTCGAGGTAAGTCTCCGATTCGTAATAGATACGGTCGAAATTGACGCCCAGACGGCGGTACGTCTCGTCAAACCCGCTGTAAACCCACGAGTTCATCCTGTTCCAAAGCGCACGCACCTCCTCGTCGCCCGCCTCCCATTTACGCAGCATCTCGCGGGCTTCAGCCATCAAAACCGACTGTGCTTCCGCCTCTTCGTCGGTTAATTCTTTGGTTTTCAGATCTTTAAGCTCCGCTTTGTAATGTTTGTCGAAAAGCACATAGAAATCGCCCACAAGATGGTCGCCTTTCTTGCCGGTCGTTTCCGGCGTCGCTCCCCCACCCCATTTCTGCCATGCAAGCATTGACTTGCAGATATGGATGCCGCGGTCGTTCACTATGTTAGTCTTAACTACCTTATAACCATTGGCTTTCATTATCTCGGACAAGCTATATCCAAGCAGATTGTTACGGATATGCCCCAAATGAAGCGGTTTGTTCGTGTTAGGCGACGAGTATTCTATCATCACAAGCGGCGAGTCGTCACGCACCGGCTTATTCCCGTAGTTTTCCGCCTGCGCAATGTCATTTAGCGCTTCTACCCAACATTCGCTTGCAACAGAAATGTTCAAAAAGCCCTTTATTACGTTGTATTCGGCCACAAGCGCCGGATAATTCGCTTTGAGATAATCACCGATTTCGGAGGCCGTCTGTTCGGGCGACTTACGGGATGCTTTCAAAAAAGGGAACACTACGAGTGTGAAATGCCCGCTAAACTCTTTCCGCGTCTTCTGAAGCAGGTTTTGCCCCTCTGCCTCAACGCCGTATAACCCTTTTACGGCAGCCTGCGCCGCCATAGTAAGTTTCTGTATCATACTGCAAAAATACTGCTTTTTCGTGATTTTTTGCATTTTTATCGGAAAACATTAATAATATCCAAAAAAAACATAACTTTGCAGTCTAAAAATTGATGATATGTGCTCTAATAAAACACTTTCGGTGATTATCCTCGCGGCTGTGTTTACGGCCTGCTCCGACAGGAAGAAAACATCTGTTGAAAACGAAGTGTCGGTGGAGAATCGTTGCTCGCTTCTGCCGACGAGGTTACCGTGATGACGCTTAAACGTTCTGTTTTTCATCACGAGCTTATCAGCAACGGGGTGCTTTCGGCGCAGCGGTATGCCGACCTGAAGTTCGAGAGTTCCGAGACGGTGGCGGAAATTCACGTCAAAAACGGTGCGCGGGTGAGCAAAGGACAGACGCTGGCTTCGCTTTCCACTTTCAGGCTTAAGAATAAGACGGCACAGGCGCTTGACGCTCTTGAAAAGGCTAAACTTGAGATGCAGGATTTGCTTATAGGTCAAGGTTATGCGGCGGACGATTCTACCAAAGCGCCGCCTGCGTTGATGCAGCTTATACGCACTAAAAGCGGTTATAATCAGGCGATTGAGCAATATAGTCTGGCGGTTTATGAAGAGGAACACGCCGTTCTTAGGGCGCCGTTCGACGGCATAGTGGCAAACCTGTTCGCAAAGCAGTATCAGACGGCATCCCCATCGGATGTGTTCTGCACGGTCATTGACCCGCGCACTTTGGAAGCGTCGTTCTCGGTGTTAGAAAACGAACTGCCGCTCATTCATGCGGGCGACAAGGTTGTCGTAACGCCGTTCGCCATTGCCGAAGGGCGTACCGAAGGGCGTATCATCGAAATCAACCCCGTCGTTGACAAGGACGGGATGATTAAGGTGAAGGCGCTTGTTACTTATAACTCAATGCTTTACGAGGGGATGAAAGTGCGCGTGGCGATACTTCGCGACGTCGCCAACCAGTTGGTTGTGCCGAAGAGCACGGTCGTAATCCGTTCCGGAAAGCAGGTGGTCTTTACTCTTGCCGACAATAAGGCGCAATGGGTTTATGTTCAGACGGGTTTGGAAAACTCCGACAGCTATACCATTGCAGATGAGAGCCTTAAAGATGGCGACGTCGTGATAACAAGCGGCAACGTCAATCTGGCGCACGAAAGTCCGGTGTCAGTGAGAGTGATGAGTGATGAGTGATTAATGGTTAATTTTCAGTTGTCAGTTATCAGTTGTCAGTTCTTAATTCTTAATTCTTAATTCTTAATTCTTAATTCAATAAGTTCGTGGTTAAGTTTTTGATTAATCGTCCGATAGCCGTTTTGATGGCATTTACCGCTTGTTTTATAGTCGGTTTGGCAACATATTTCACCCTTCCGGTGTCGTTGTTGCCCGACATCGCCATCCCCGAAATAACGGTGCAGGTCTCAGGCAGCAACACTTCAACCCGTGAGCTTGAAAACACTGTCGTACATCCTCTCCGCCAGCAACTTATGCAGGTGAGCCACCTCAGCGACATGGAGTCGGAGACGCGCGACGGCTCGGCGACCGTGCGCCTGAGGTTTGATTTTGGCACCAACACAAATCTGGCGTTTATCGAGGTGAACGAGAAGATTGACGCGGCGATGAACTATCTGCCCCGCGAGGCCGAGCGCCCGCGCGTAGTGAAGGCAAGCGCCACGGATATCCCCGTTTTCTGTATCAACCTGACTCTCAGGGACGATTCCGCCCTCTACGACCCGAAAGACCTCTCGAAGCAGCAAGCAGCCAAGAAAGAAGAAGCGTTTATAGAGCTGTGCGACTTTGCCGAGACGGTGATACGCCGCCGCATAGAGCAGTTGCCCGAAGTGACGATGGTGGATATGACGGGTCTGGTGGACAAGCAGTTACGCATCATCCCCGACATGAAAAAACTTGAGATGGCGGGACTGTCACTTCAGGAACTTGAAACGGCTCTCAGTCAGAACAATGTGGAGCCGGGCAGCATGACCGTGCGCGACGGCTATTACGAATACAACATCCGTTTCTCTGTGCTGCTGCGTACTGCCGAGGACGTCAAAAACATCTACCTGCATAAGGACGAGCGCATTTTTCAGCTCAAAGATATTGCCGAAATCGCGGTCGTGTCGGTGAAAGAAACGGGCTTGTCGCTTTCTAACGGCAAACGCGCTGTAACCCTGTCGGTTATAAAGCAGGCCGACGAAAATATGGATAACCTTAAAAAGGCTCTTAAAGAGGTAACCGACTATTTTTCAAGCGTTTATCCCGACGTGGAATTTAGCGTCTCGCGCAACCAGACGGAACTGCTCGATTACACCATCTCAAACCTGCAACAAAACCTATCGCTCGGCTTTATTTTAATATGTATAGTCGCCATCCTGTTTCTCGGCGACGTGAAAAGTCCTTTTATCATCGGGCTTAGCATGGTGGCGAGCATCATAATGAGCTTCCTGTTCTTCTACCTGTTCAATATGTCGCTGAATATCATATCGTTATCGGGTCTGATACTCGCACTCGGAATGATGATTGACAGCGCGATAATCGTAACGGAAAACATAACGCGCTACAGGTTAGACGGTTTGTCAGTCGAAGACGCCTGCATCAAAGGAACGACGGAGGTTATAACCCCGATGTTAAGCTCAACCCTCACGACCATAGCGGTTTTCGTGCCGTTAGTGTTCATGAGCGGCATCGCGGGGGCTATCTTTTACGACCAGGCGTTTGCGGTAACGGTGGGCTTGCTGGTGTCGTATATCACGGGAATAATGCTGCTTCCCGTGCTTTACAAACTTGTTTACGGCATCAAATCGAGTAAACGTAAGTGGCTGAATATCAAAGTGAATAATCCTTTCAAAGAACATACGCTCGACCGTTTTTACGACGCGGGCGTGGAGTGGATTTTCCGCCACAAAACATTTTCCTTTGTTTCAATCATCGTGTCGCTTGCCGCCTGCGTGTGGCTTTTCTTCGTTATTTCAAAGAGCAGGATGCCTGAAATTGACCGCAACGAGATGGTCGCCGACATTGAATGGAATGAAAATATCCACCTGACAGAGAATAAGTTACGTGTGGACAGCCTTTTCCGACACGTATTGTCGGACGTCAATGAATATACCTCGTACATCGGTCAGCAGCAGTTTCTGCTCAACCGCGACCGCGAGCGCTCGGTGTCAGAAGCCGAACTTTATTTTAAAACGCCTTATACTAAGGATATTACGCCGTTGCAGAAGAAAATAGTTTTGTGGCTGCAAAAGAATTATCCTTCCGCCGAATACACGTTTGCGCCGCCGCCGACGGTCTTTGAATCCCTATTTGTTACGGCCGAAGCGGACATCGTGGCCGAGCTTTATGCCCGCAACAAAACGCAAACGCCGCAGGCGAACACCATACGCGGCATCGAAACGGCGCTGAAAAAGGCTACAAATCACGACGTTACAGGCCCTGCATTCGACAATCAAATGAACCTGACCATAGACCGACAAAAGCTGTTGCTGTATAACGTTGATTATGAAGAGGTTTACCGCGTGTTGAAAACCGTTTTCCGCGACCACGAGGTGGCGACGTTGCGCTCGTATCAGCAATATTTGCCCATCGTGCTGTCGGGCGAAGACAAGTCGGTGGACGAGGTGATGCGTAACACGATGGTGCGCACGGCCTCGACCGAAGAGACACAGTTTGTGCCATTGAGCGTGTTTGTGAAAATCACCCCCGATGAAGACCTGAAAACCGTTACGGCAGGGAAAAACGGGGAGTACATACCGTTCCGTTTTTACGACGTGCCGCAGCCCGAAAAGCTGCTTGCCGACGCTAAACAGGCGCTTGGCGAGATGCCTGGACATGACGCTTGGGACACCGGATTTTCGGGCAGCTTCTTTTCCAATCGCAAGATGATTAATGAGCTGATAATCATACTGTTAGTTTCCATTTTATTGATGTATTTCATTCTTGCGGCTCAGTTTGAGAGTTTTATGCAGCCGTTGATTGTGCTGCTCGAAATTCCGATTGACGTTGCAGCAGCGCTGTTTGTGCTGTGGCTTACAGGGCACACGCTCAACCTGATGAGCGCCATCGGAATAGTCGTTACCTGCGGTATAATCATCAACGACTCCATACTTAAATTGGACGCAATCAATGAGTTACGCAAAGAAGGGATGCCGCTGACGGATGCTATCCACGAAGCGGGCAGACGCAGGCTTCGACCTATCGTAATGACCTCACTGACAACTATTTTCGCTATGGTTCCGCTGCTGTTTTCGTACGATATGGGTAGCGAACTTCAAAAACCGCTGTCTATCGCTATGATTTCGGCTATGGTTATCGGTACGGCAGTCAGTTTGTTTGTTATTCCGTTAGTTTACTACGTGGTTGAGAAGAGGAGATTTTAGAGTTTAGAGTTTAGAGTTTAGATTTTAGATTTTAGATTTTAGATATTTGATTTTAGATTTTAGAGTTTAGAGTTTAGAGTTTAGAGTTTAGATTTTAGATTTTAGATTTTAGATTTTAGATATTTGATTTTAGATTTTAGATATGAATAGGGTTTTGAATATATCTCGTTTTTGTTCACGTGTACCACGTCATTTTTTCCGCAAGCGAAAAAGAAGAAGCGAGGCACGAAGCAATCCAGTGTTGTGGGGGCTGCTATTGATATTCCTGCCGATTGCATCAGCCGTAGCGCAGCCTAAGACACTGACGCTGAACGAGGCTATTTCCATCGCTGCGGACAGCTCTTTAGAGGCTTTCCGCAGCAAAAACATGTACCTTGCGGGCTTGTGGGAGTACCGCTCATACAAGGCGGCGCGCCTGCCCGGACTGGCGTTGAACCTGACTCCAGCCCAGTATTACCGCTACATCACCCGCCGTTACGACTCGGGCGCCGATATTGACGTCTATCGCAATCAACAGTCTTATTACGCCAACGGAAGTCTTGAGCTGTCGCAAAACATTGATTTTCTGGGTGGTACGTTCTTTATGAACACCGACCTCGGCTATATCCGCAACTACGGCGCCAACGCCTATTCCCAATACACAAGCGTCCCGATAAGGGTTGGTTATCAGCAGTCCCTGCTTGGTTACAACGCTTTCCGCTGGGAGAAAAAGATTGAGCCGATGAAGTTTGAGAAGGTCAAAAAGGAGTTCCTTTACAACATGGAGAGTGTCAGCGAGCAGGCTACGGAATATTTTTTCGCGCTTGCGATGGCACAGACCGAGTATGACATGGCGCTCGAAAACGTTGCATCCACCGACACGCTGTACAAGACGGGCGAGCAGCGGCAAAAGATAGCATCCATCACGAAAGCCGACCTGCTGACGCTTAGGCTCGACGCCGTGAACGCCCGCAACACGCTTCAAAACGCCGATATAGCCCTCAAACGAGCGATGTTCGCCCTCGCGTCCTACCTCAATTTCGACAAAAATACGGAAATACGTCTGCGCCTGCCTTCTCACCCAAGCGCGATGGAAATTTCCGTAGAACAGGCACTTTTCCTTGCTCGCGAAAACAACCCTACACTGATAGATATGCAACGCCAAGTGCTTGAGGCTCAGCAGACTGTGGACAAAACAAAGATAGAATCGCTTTTCAACGCTTCCCTTACCGCAAGCATCGGTTTCAATCAGGTGGCAAACACTTTCGGCAACGTTTACAGGGACCCCACCCAGCAGGACGTATTTTCGTTGACGCTCACTATTCCGCTGATAGACTGGGGAGTACGGAAAGGCAAATACAACGTGGCGAGAAACTCGCTCAGTGTGCTTGAAATTTCGCGAAGCCAGAACGAACTGTCTATTGAAGAGGATATTATAATGACCGTCGGCGATTTCAATATCCAGCAACAGCTGATAGCCAGCGCCGAAGAAGCGCTTGAACTTGCGCAAATGGCTTATACCGAGACCAAACAGCGCTTTATGATAGGGAAAGCCGACATCAACAGCCTCACCCTGTCGCTCAACCGCCTGCAGGAGGCGCAGCGCAACTATATCTCGTCCCTGAAAAACTACTGGCTGAGCTATTACAAGATTCGCAAACTGACGCTTTACGACTTCGCGCTTCATGCTCCTCTATCGCAAATATTTGATTATCAGCACGGTATGTAAAGCATGAAAACATCGTCGTTCACCATAATAGTCTCTTTTCTCTGCTTGGCGCTTGCAGGGCTGGCGTTCATACCGCTGTTGCCCGTTAAGCTCGCGCCCTCGCACACGCTGCCAAGCCTGTCGGTGAGCTACAGTTTGCCGTATCACTCGTCGCGCGTGATAGAGATGGAAGTAACGTCGCGCCTCGAAGCGATGCTGTCGCGCGTGAAAGGCATAAAAGAGATTCGCTCGACATCGGGTAATGGATGGGGACGCATTAATATTCAGTTAGATAAGCACACCGACCCTGACGCCGCGCGTTTTGAGGTCTCAACAATCATCCGCCAGACATGGCCTGACATGCCCGACGGGTTGTCGTATCCGACCGTTCAGATGAGCCGTCCCGACGACAGCGAGGCGCGCCCGTTCATCAGCTATACCCTCAACGCCGCTTCATCGCCCGCTTTTATCCAGCGTTATGCGGAAAACAACATCAAACCCGTACTGTCGGGCGTCAAGGGCATTTACAGGATTGACATTTCGGGCGCTACGCCGATGGAATGGCAGATTGAATACGACAGCCATCAACTGACGGCGCTGGGCATCACCGTTACGGACATTCAAACGGCAATCAGCAATTTCTACCGCAAGGAGTTTCTCGGCGTCGTAACAAAGCAGGAAGGCGGCATGGAGTGGATTCGGCTGGCGCTTATCCCCGAAAACGACAGGGATAAATTCGACCCTTCGCTGATAATGGTTGCGGGCAGCGAGGGCAAACTCTATCGGCTCGACCAGCTGCTGAAAGTAGTCCGTCAGGAAGAAGCGCCGCAGAGCTATTACCGCATCAACGGGCTGAACTCCGTATATTTGTCGCTTTACGCCGACGAGACCGCCAACCAACTCAACCTCGCCAAACGGGTGAAGGAAACGATGAGCGACCTTCGCACGAGCCTGCCGCCTGGGTACGAAATTCATACAAGCTACGACGCGACCGAGTACATTCAAAACGAATTGAACAGGATTTACATACGTACTGGGCTGACTGTCATTATATTACTCGTTTTTGTACTGCTGCTCACCCGCAACATGCGATACCTTTTCCTGATAGTTACGAGCCTGACGATGAACCTTTGTATCGCGGTGATTTTCTATTACCTTTGCGGGCTTGAGATGCAGCTCTACTCGCTTGCGGGCATCACCATTTCGCTCAGCCTGATTATTGACAACACCATCGTGATATCCGACCACATCAAAAACCGCCAAAACCGCAACGCCTTCCTGCCCATTCTCGCCGCCACGCTCACAACCATCGGGGCGCTCGTGATAATATTTTTCCTTGACGAAAAAATACGCCTTAACTTGCAGGATTTCGCGGCGGTGGTAATCATAAATCTCTCTGTGTCACTGTTTGTTGCGTGGTTTTTTGTGCCTGCAATGATTGAAAAAACAAGCATGTTCCGCAAAAAGACATCCCGACGTGCGCCGCGCCTGTGGATGAAGCGCATCATCGTCCACTTGTCGCATTTCTACATACGTCTGATACGGTTTTGTATCCGTTGGCGCGTTGCGGTCTGCGCCGTGTTGATACTTGCTTTCGGGCTTCCCGTTTATATGATTCCCGAAAAAATCAACATGAAAAAGACTGATAATTACTCACATAGAGATTCCGTTATCATCGAAAAATACAACGAACTACTTGGTAATAAGACATTTAAAGAAAAAGTAAGGCCGATTATAGAAAAATCTTTGGGCGGCTCGCTCAGGCTTTTTGTGCAGAAAGTTTACGAAGGGAGTTATTTCCCTGACCGTGAGGAGACTGTGCTCAACATCACCGCCAGTTTGCCCAATGGAAGCACCCTGCAACAGATGAACAACCTGATAAGCCGCATGGAAGCTTACCTCAGCTCTTTTCACGAGATAAGGCAGTTCCAGACCCGCATCATGAACGCCCGACAGGCGCGGATAGACGTGTATTTCACCAAAGAAAACGCTGCAAGCGGATTTCCTTACGTCCTGAAAAGCAATGTTATAAGCAAGGCGTTAGAGCTTGGCGGCGGCAGCTGGGGCGTTTACGGACTTCAGGACCAGGGTTTTAGCAACGATGTACGCGAGAGCGCGGGCAGCAACCGCATAGAAATGCTCGGCTAAAACTACGACGAACTCTACGGCTGGGCGCTGCAGTTACGCGATACGATGCTGACTTACCGACGCATAAAAGAAGTTTTCATACGCTCCGATTATTCATGGTATAAAGATGATTATCAGGAATATACGTTCAATTTCAACAAAGAGCGCATGGCTCAAGCGAACGTCCGCCCTTATGAGCTTTTTGCTTCGGTTTCGTCGGTTTTCGGCAGGGATATTTCCGTTGGCAGCATAGTTGTGGACAGCGAGTCGGAAAAGCTCAAACTGACCTCCCGACAGTCGTATGAATATGACATCTGGAACATGCAGTTTCTGCCTCTGCAGGTCGGAAGCCGCGATTACAAACTGTCGCAGCTCGCTACCGTAGAAAAAGGGCAGACGCCGCAGGACGTCTCGAAAATCAATCAACAATACCGTCTTTGCCTGCAATATGAGTACATCGGCGCTTCGACGCAGGGGCAAAGGATTCAAAGCCGTATCCTTGAGACGTTTAACGAACTGATGCCGATGGGTTACAGCACCAAAGGCGATGCGTATTCATGGCGTTGGGGCGAGAAAGACAGCCGTCAATTCTTCCTCTTGCTGCTCGTCATAGTCATAATCTTCTTTACCACAGGCATTTTGTTTAATTCGCTCAAACAACCGCTTGCCGTAATCTGCGTTATACCCGTTTCGTATATCGGCGTGTTTTTGACATTTTACCTGTTTCACCTCAACTTCGACCAGGGGGGCTTCGCTTCGTTCATCTTGCTTTGCGGCATAACCGTCAACGCAAGTATCTATATATTAAACGAATACAACCGCATCCGCGAAACCCGCCCGCTGATGCCGCCGATACGCGCCTACCTGAAAGCATGGAACGCCAAAATAACCCCGATTTTCCTGACCGTAGTATCCACCGTTCTCGGTTTCATCCCATTTTTAGTCGGCAAAGAAAAGGAAGCCTTCTGGTTTCCCCTCGCCGCAGGCGCCATCGGCGGATTGCTGATGTCAATAATAGGCGTCTATCTGTTCCTACCGATATTTTCGCTGAAAAAGCGGCAAAAAATTTAGTTTGCAATGACGAAAACGGACGAAGTCCGTCATTGCGAGGTACGAAGCAATCCAGATAGAAAAAAATTGGTATGAATGGTTTTATTGACTGGATTGCTTCGGGCTGCGCCCTCGCAATGACGAAAAAACAAATCCGGAATAAGCTGATTAACAGCTTATTCCGGATTTATTTTGGTTATAATTATTGACACAAATAACAACAGCCACAAATTACCACCCCGGATTTTGAGCCATGGGTATGTCTTTGTTGGTGTCTATTACATCCTGCGGGATAGGCCAGAGGTTGTAGTTGCTGACCAAGGTTGCACGCGGGTAGTCCCAGTATGCGTATTTCTTGATGCGGTCAACGGCTACCGTGCCGCCCATACGAAGCAGGGTGTTCCAGCGACATTCCTCATAGACAAGTTCACGGGCGCGCTCGTCAAGGATAAGGTCGAGGTTCAGATCGCCGGCCGTAACCATATATCCGCATTTGGAGCGTGCGCGAAGCAGGTTGATGTCATCGGCCGCGCCGCCGCTGTTGCCGCTGCGCCATTTTGCTTCGGCGCGGAGCAGGATGGTTTCGGGCAGGCGGATGATATAATCGTCGCGGAAGAGGTTACTGCGGTTTTGACCGTCGGCAAGTCCCGTATATTTGTCGGTTGCAATCTTGCAGGAAACGGGAAATACCTGTGTAGCAGCCACATCTATATTCGCCTGTGTCTCTCCTTCACGATTGAGAACGCTCCATGGAACCGGTTTGCCGTAATATTCGGAAGTAGGCATATTGCCGAGGAATATACGGCGTAAAACGGCTTCGGAATTACGCATGTCGTCGGCCCATTTGCCTTCATAGATAATGTCTCGCGTGTAGAAAGTCGGAATGGCGCATGCTATACCGCGACCGCCCACGTCTTCAAGAGTTCCATAACAATGAGCAGCCAGCGGGTCGCGAAATACGGGTCCGTAGAAGCGAGAATGAGGCAGGTATGACTGTCCGTCTTCTTTCTTATTGGCTGCATAGTCAATCTGAGCTACCCAAATCGCTTCATTATTGCCTTCCTGATAGTTCTGGTTGCCTTCTTGGAAGAGATCCCAATAGACATTGCCTTCGAGGGGATAACCGGCAACAGAATACAGATGGTCGGGCGTCTGGTCAGCTTCGCTGTTGGCATAATAGTAATCGGGATTTTCATTTTTACGGCTTCCGAAACGCTCAGTCATAAGGCTGTAGATACCGCCATTGATAACCGCGTCGGCATAAGTAATCGCTTTTGTATAAGCCGAATTATCGCCGCTTTCAATGCCCTTGTCTATATAAAGCTGCGCAAGTGTATGCTGGGCTACAGCGCGGACAATGCGACCAGGGGTAGATGTTTTTTCAGGCAGGTCGTTGAGTATTGCCTCGAGTTCGTCAATGGCAAACTGGTAAGTCTCTACGCGGCTCGGGCGCTCATAATCGTAGCGCGGCGACGTTGTTATCTCGGTTACGATAGGCACCCCGCCAAACAGTTCGCCAAGGTTACGATAGGCGAATGCGCGGAAGAAACGCGCCTGTGCGAAAGCGTAAGATTTATCCGCTGTGGAAGCCCATGTAATCTGCGGCAGTTCGGAGGCGTACATTGCCAAGTTTGCCCTCGAAATAAGCTGATACCAGCGCGAATAAACGGTGTTGAAATTGCCATTTTGAGCATTCAGGATACTGTAGTCGTTAAAACGGCTACTGAGGCGAATTGTAGCCACGTCGAACATATCGGTGCCGTTACCGCCCTTGTACGCCCATCCGGGATCGCTTTCAAGAGAGCAAAATATGTAACG
>JAISTJ010000077.1 GCA_031272655.1 Tannerella sp. | reverse complement strand
GACTTGATGTCGGGGCCGTGCTGACTTTGAAACATTGAGAAGGGCTGATAATAGCCGAAGACTCCGAAGCTGTTGAATCCGATATGCAGGAACAGACGTGCATTGACGGGATAGACCTTCAGGTTACGAAAGTCTTCCCTGTCGTTTTTCCCGCCGTTTCTAAATTTTATCTGCGACTTGGAATATAGTTTGACAAGCCCTTCAACGCCGCCTTGAATATAGAAAGTCCGGTTGTGAAAGCGCGTTTGATATTCAAGCAACAAGGGGATTTTGCCGTAATAGACAAGCAATTTGCTGTCTTTCAGGTCGCTTCCATAGTGGTTGAAAGCCGTTATGCCATCGGAGTTTTTCAGGAAAGCGTCACCGTCGAAATGCCACCGCGACCAGTCAAACCCGAAGCCCGACGCAAGCAACCAGTGGCGGTGAATGGGTATTTCCCAGTCTTCTACATTCCAACTTATTGAATATGAGCGTTCAAGGCTCAGTTCTACATCTTTAGGCAAACCTTTCAAGTCTGAGAAAGCGAAGCTCAGGCCGGCCCAATGCGATTCTTTCGCCAACGGTTTCTTGTGCTTCCACGAGAAAACGACGTCATAGAGCGAGCCGTCAAGCATCGCAAAACTCTCTTCCTGCGCCGATACGGCATCGACGCCTGTAAAAATCATCATCGCAGCGATTGCGACAGTAAAATTCATTTTTTTCATACCTTAATATAATTTAATTTCTTTGTTATTGACTTTGATGAATAAATCCTTTAGTTTGCTCAGCTCACCGTTGAGTTCACGCGGTTGGAAACGCCCTGTCAGATAGACGAGCGTGATTCTGCCTTTGCTGACGGAATACAAAAGATACTCTGTAACAGATGATTCCGCTTCATTTCCAAGGCAATAGGAAGCGTTTTGAAGCGTCCCGTTCTCAGTTATTTCTTTGATAGTTACAGCATTAGTGTGCTTACTGCGGCTTTCGCGGTCGGTTGCCAAAGCCTTGCGGATGTCGTTTGCGGCTATATCGTTCGCCTTTATTATCAGGCATTTATACCGTTCTATTCGCGTATGGCCACCGAGAACGTCTTTATTGAGATCAAGCAACGCCGAGCCTTGCCGCCTGCCGTATTCGTTGAAGACGCTGTCCACAGCCAAACCGCTCTGGGCGCTGCATAATATACTGATAAACAGCATGTTGATTGTTAATATTTTCTTCATAATTCATTTATTTAAAAGTTATTCCGTAAGACCGTTGATCGCTTCGAGTTGGGCAGTGCAGGCGTCGTCGGCGCCGTCGGCGAGGATTTCGAGGCTTTGGAGAGTTTGAAAGCGGATAGTTTCCATGTCGGTATGCTTCCTGCCGTCAATGAATGCAATTGAAATTGCCTTATTATCAGGCTTTTTCAACACTTCATCGAAGTTAAGCCCAAAGAACAGCAGCAGGCAAGCGGCAGCCGAGAGAGCTGTCCACAAGACAATTTTCAACGCCCTCACATTGTTGTTGACGCCTTCATTTCGTTCATTTGCGAAGAAGCGGAACATCGGCGCGTAGGACTTCAGTTCGGGAGCTATTCGCCTCTGCCGGAAATATTCGCGCAATTGCCGCTCTTCGCCAAGAGTAGTCCTGCCATCGAAATATTTGTCTATAAGACTGATAATTAGTTCTTTATCCATAATTATATCCTTTTGTAATTATTAATCCGGTTGAAACGGTCGCGGACGGTTTTACGCGCCCGCGAGAGGTTGACGGTAACGGCAGAGACCTTACAACCCGTGATGGCGGCTATTTCTTCGAGTTCGTAACCCTCAATGTCGCGCATCTCAAGAATCATCTTCTGCAGTCGGGGCAGCGTGGCGATAATTTTCCTGACAAGCGCCACGGCATCGCGCCTTTCGGTCGTAAGATACGGATTATCATCGTTTTCAAGAGCTGTTTCGGCAACGTCAACGGTCTCTTTATCGGAACGGAGGCGGTCGAGGCAATAGTTTTTGAGCGTCTGCATAGCGTATCCGGCGGGGTTTGCGAGGTTCTCGGAGCGCATCTCCCAAACCCGCATCATAGCCTCCTGAACCGCATCTTCCGCATCATCGGCGTTTCCGAGCATCTTCACTGCCACAGCAAGCATCGCCTGCCGCAACGGTATGATTTCCGATTTAAATCTTCCCTTATCCATTTTATCCTATAACGAATGAGATGGGATTTTCTAACATTTTTCTTTGAGTTTTTATAATAAAAAAACACGAAAGTCCAAAGAATCAGATCTTTGCACTTTCGTGTCCATGTAAATCAAAAAAACAGACGAGGTCAAACTTTTTCGGGAACCTCGTAGCCTTTGCGGTACGTGCCGCGCGCTATGACATTCGCTTCGTCCGAGTTGGTGAACTTTTCGGTAACGGGGTCAAACATGAGTTGCTTGTTGCCGACGCGGTAAGCGGTGTTGCCGAGGTGGACAAGTACGGCGCTACGGTGGCATTGCTCGGCATCGCTGTTCGGCTGCTTACGTGAACGCAGGCACTCGATGAAGTTCTTTTGGTGCTCATTATCAGGGTGAACGCCACCTTCCTGCGCTACAATCTCATTTTTCGGGCCAAGCACCTGCCAGCCGCCGCCATGACGGCCAAGGTACATCAGCCCTTCGGTGCCGTATATTTCCGTACGGGTGGAGTTATTGCGCCAATTAGGCCAGCGCGTCGGATCCATGCGGATATCGTTGGGGGTTTTGGTCATATAATTGGTGGCGTTGCCATTGTCGCAAGTGAAAGTAAAATCCCCGAAATCATACACAATAGACTGATATTCAGGAGTATCGCACGTGCTTCCGAAGATATGACTTCCGCCGCAGCAATAAACCGAGCGCGGGTGATCGGGGTCTCCTATGACGAAACGCGCGAGATCCATGACGTGAGAAGCATCATCTGCAAGTCCGCCGCCGCTGTAAGCCCAATAGCTGTTCCATCCGCCGCGTCCGTTCTCGTCGGCAATAGACGGGCTGAAGCCGCGCATTGGAGCCGGTCCGAGCCATTTATCCCAGTCGAGCCATGCCGGTACTGTTGTCTCTGGCGCTTCCTGACACTTGCCGCCGCCGAGCATGTTGTAGCTCTTGACGGTAACAATCTTGCCAAGTTTGCCGCTACGCAGATATTCACGCGCCGAGAAAGCGTATGCAGCGCTGCGGTTCTGGAAACCTACCTGCACTATCCGCTTGTATTTTTCAGCGGCCTCGACCATCTTCCTGCCTTCCCAGATATTGATAGACGGGTTTTTCTCCACATAAACATCTTTTCCGGCCTGGCAAGCCCAAATCGTTGCCAATACGTGCCAGTGTTCGGGAGTAGCTACCCATACGGCGTCAACATCCTTATCATCAAACACTTCCTGCATGTTTTCCGTTTGCCCGGGTTTGTAACCGAGTTGTTTTTCCACTTCTACCGCAGCTTTGCCAAGCTTTGTGCGATTGACGTCGCAAACGGTTTTGATTGTTACATTCTCGTTAATTTTGCAGCAGTTGATGATGCAGCCAAGCCCGCGTCCGCCGCAGCCTATCAAGGCGAGAACTATTTTGTCGTTAGCGCCTGCACACGAAGCGGCGCTCATAAACGTGTTCGCGCCCATAGCAATGCCTGCCGACGCTAACATACTCTGTTTCAAAAATATTCTTCTGTTCATTATATTGATATTTAGTTTTTATCCGCGTTTCGAAATGACGATTGGGTGCAAAATTACGGAAATTTTTCTTTACGAAGAAATTTTTTACTTGTTTTTTGCTTTATATTTTTAAAAATATGCCTATCTTTACACCCTGAAAAAGATGTTAAAGTGATGAAAACAGGACTGATACAGCAACATAATACTGCCGACGCCAAGGCGAATATTGAAAGATTGACGGAAAAAATCGCTTTGTGTGCGGATGCCGGCGCTCAATTAGTTGTGCTTCAGGAGTTACACAACGGCCTTTACTTCTGTCAAACCGAGGATACCGGCTTTTTCGACCTTGCCGAGACAATTCCGGGCGCTTCTACAGAGTTATTTAGCTGTTTATCAAGGAGTTATAACATAGTCATTGTCGCTTCATTGTTTGAGAAACGCGCTGTGGGACTGTATCACAACACATCCGTCGTGCTCGACAGCGACGGCTCTATTGCGGGTTTATACCGCAAAATGCACATCCCCGATGATCCTGCTTACTATGAGAAATTTTATTTTACGCCCGGAGATATTGGTTTTGAGCCGGTTAACACATCCATCGGCCGTCTTGGCGTGCTTGTATGCTGGGATCAGTGGTTTCCGGAAGCTGCCCGCCTGATGGCTCTTAAAGGGGCTGACATCCTTGTTTATCCCACGGCGATAGGATGGAGCGACGCCGATGACAAAGCGGAACAGCGCCGCCAACAAGACGCATGGCAGACCGTTCAGCGCGGACATGCCATCGCCAACGGGCTGCCGCTTATTGCCGTCAATCGCGTCGGACACGAAAGCGACCCCTCCGGACATACCTCTGGCATAACATTTTGGGGACACAGTTTTGTTTGTGGCGCTCAAGGCGAAATTCTATATCAATCACCTGATAATGAGGAAGATACCGCTACTGTAGAAATAGATTTTAGCCGCACCGAACAAGTCCGCCGCTGGTGGCCCTTCCTCCGCGACCGCCGGATAGATTCCTACAACGGCATCACAGAGCGGTTTCTTTGAGATTATCCGCAAGTTTTATTTCAACAAGTTTTACGGCGCCGGTGATGCCTGATGGGATCAGGGACTTGCCGTAGGAAGCAGGCGACGGCGGATCGAGCAGATAAACGGGATTGTTGGGGGTGATGTTGTTTAATTTGTCCACTACCTTGTTACGCCATACATTTGACACCTTGATTTCCAGAATATTATCACCTTCTTTCAACAAGTCTCCAATTTTCAGGCGATATGGTTTTGTCCATAT
Source organism: Tannerella sp. (assembly GCA_031272655.1). Classification (GTDB taxonomy): domain Bacteria; phylum Bacteroidota; class Bacteroidia; order Bacteroidales; family Tannerellaceae; genus Tannerella. The sequence goes on along the minus strand of JAISTJ010000077.1, from coordinate 2,729 downwards.
TGTGCCCGCTTCGACGCCATTGACAAATACCGTCGCTACAACGCCAACCTCTTCGATAGCGATATAAACATCTGATACACAGATAGATGCCGGAATGTTGAAAACGTTTTTGTATGTTGCCGTACCGGAAAAATAGCGGATGTTGTCAGACGGATGCTGCGTCCAGTCGAAGAGCGCGGAATTTTCAAACACATAACTCTCTCCCGTCCAGTGGTTTACAAGCTCTATATTCCATTTGTCGGGAACAGTTAAAAGCGTTTTTTCTGTAAAATAATTTTGTGCAGCAGTTGCGGCAGGCGCAGTTGCGGCAGGAGACGATGCGCGATTCCGGAAAACAACAAAGCCGCTTTCGAGGGCGTCAAGGCGAAGGGGGATCGTGGTATAACCATCTTGTACTGAATAGTTTACAAGCGCACGGGTAGAGCCGTCCACAGCATCCCACCACTCCGGTTGCAATCCGTTGGTACGGAAAGAAATATCGAAAGCAATCTCTTTATCACTCTGATTAGTAACGAAATAAATCCGCCTTCCATTCGGCAGGTCGCGCTGTTTCCACAATACGGGCGCACCGCCGCTGATACGAACGGCTTCAGAAGCGCCTACAGCCTCTAATGCGCTGTTAATGTTTGTGTTATAGAACACTTTACCTTTGCCATAGTCGTTAACAGCAGTGTTTTGTTTCCACAGCCTTGAGGCCGTCTCTTGCAACTGTTTGTCGCATTGCGGGTAGTTCTGCAGGCTGGGCGATTTGTCCACCGGCGCGCCGATGATTGATGCTCCGTCTAAAACCAACTGTTCGATTTTGGCGAGCAGTTCGGGGCGCATCGTTGTGAGCGGCGGCAACGCAAGCAGCGCGTAGCTCACGCCTGATGGAAGCGTCAGCCTGCCATCCTTGACAGTCAGGTCGTTAATTATCACATCAGCGTTAATAAAGTCATAATCATAGCCTTGCGAAAGCGAAGGATCTTTCCATCCCGCCATTTTGGGACAGTCTTCGCCGATAAAAAAGCACACATCGGCGGCCGGTTTGCCCTGCTGAAGCATGAAGCAGCAACGGCTCTGGTAGTCTATCCACGCCTTAGCCTGTTCAAACCATGTATTATGACGGTTCAATTCTATCCCGAACCACGAATTTATCCCCGGCGCTTTGTCGTTATATGGCTGATGGATAGCGAGATGCATGATATGTTGATTGACGCCTTCGATATATGCTTCGTCGCCTTTCTGCTTGAGCGTTCGGGGATGAAACTCATAAAGATGCCCGCCTGTAGTGTATGATTCGGCATAAATGACATTTTTGTCGTAAATATGGCAGGCGGAAGCGGCGAGGCGACATTCTACATTGGGGCTGGTCGTCCAGTATTCGCCGCCGACAGAGGGCGACAGTTTGGCGTATTTTAGAAATTCGGAGGGGAAGCCGTCCCAACCGTAGTTTTCAAGCCACAGACTTGAGCCGTTTTGAGCGAACAAATCAGCCATTCCGCCGACAAATTCGGACGCAATCCGGTCGGCGACAAGCCGCCGCATGTCCCACATAAAGCGCTCTGACATGTCCGCCGAGCCGACGATCTGCCCCGAAAACAGCGCGAGCCACGGCACAGGGTCGTAGCCGTATGTGTCGGTGAAAATTTCGCGAAAACCGTCCGTCCAGCTGCCAGGACCGGTCTCGTAGCTGTCGGCTATCACGCGGTTGAAAGTAAGCCCGTCGGGCAGTCCGCGCACAATCTTGCCGATATAAGAATCGTAGTGATGCTGCAAGGGTTTGCGGCTCATTTTATCTATCTCAAGCCCTGTGGCGTCCGGCGCAGAAGGCTTGTTTGTTTTCAAAGTAGGCGCCATGCCGAGCCGCATGACATGCCACAAACCGTCGGGGGCGTCCCAGACAAGCGTGTCGCCGTGCATAAACTCCGACACATTAATTATATCCGCCTCATTTACAACCGCTTCCCGCGAAGGCTCCTGCTGCGGCTTCCATTGATACGAAAACCAGTCCGGCGTCGCTATCAACGGCATCTTGTTGTTGAGTTTCTCCGAATAATGCTCAATTTTGGCTTCGGCAGTAAGTTCTATGCTTTTAAGGCTGAATTTTGAAGGCGTTTTAAGCATCACCACTTTAAACTCCTGCGCTGTTGTCTCGCCCAAAGAAATGCACAACGGCGCATAAGGTTCGGGGCCGTATGAAAGATTATCCGTCAGCCTGTCAAAGTATGCCGACTTAACAAGCTGATAATCACCGTTTTGCTTGGCATAAACTTCGCATGTCATACTGAATGGCTCTTTATCCGGCATTATAATTAATGTACGCATGAGGGAAGGCGCGGGAAACTTAAAGAGGGCTGTAGCAGGCTCTCCAGCGCTGTTTTTGTGATAAGTGAAGTTTTTGATGACATTGGACTGTGCGTTGCTAAGCGGCTCGCGATAAGCCAGAACAGCCACATCCTGAAAAAACTCTTTCGGCTTGGGAAGGACGGCTTTAATCTTGCCGCCGCCCTTCGTATCCGCCTCACTGTAAGTGATATACCGCATAGCCTCGTCGGGTTTGACCCACGGACCGCCCGCCATACTCCATCCCGGGCAGTTGAACGAGCTGACTTTGATGCCAATACGCTTGCCTTCGGTAAGGGCGAAACGCATGCAATCTTCCCATTCCGGGCTGAGGGTGCGGACAGCGCCGCGCGGCATCCTGTCTTCGTAGATATTGCCGATAAACGCCTCCCTGACGCCTATCC
>JAISTJ010000070.1 GCA_031272655.1 Tannerella sp. | reverse complement strand
TACTGCGGAATGGCAGACGTGGCGGCGCTCAAAAAAGACACAGGATATATCGCCGCCATGAACCGACTCTGGGACGACGTTGTGCTGCGTAACATGTACATCACCGGCGGCATAGGCTCATCCGGACACAACGAGGGCTTCACCGAAGACTACGACCTGCCCAACTACACGGCTTACTGCGAGACATGCGCCTCCGTCGGGATGGTGTTCTGGAACTGGCGCATGAACCAGTTTACCGGTGACGCCAAATACATTGATGTCCTTGAACGCTCTATGTACAACGGCGCTCTTGCGGGCATTTCGCTCAAAGGCGACATGTTTTTCTACGTCAATCCCCTCGCCTCTCACGGCAACCATCACCGTCAGGCGTGGTATGGATGCGCCTGCTGCCCAAGTCAGGTTTCCCGCTTCCTGCCTTCTATCGGCAACTACATCTATGGCGTCTCCGATAAAGCGCTGTGGGTCAATCTTTACATCGGTAACAGCGCCGAGTTTGAAGTCGGCGGTAAAACGTTGAAGATACAGCAAACGACTGATTATCCGTGGAATGGAACGATTGAAATCACACTTTCCTCACCCCTGAAAAAAGAATTGCGCTTACGGCTGCCCGAATGGTGCAAAGCATGGAGTATTTCCGTTAACGGCGAGAAGATAACTCCTTCAACCGAAAAGGGTTACGCCGTTCTGAACCGCAAATGGCAGGAAGGCGACAAGATAACGCTGTCGCTCGACATGCCGGTCGAAGTAGTTGCCGCCGACCCGCGTGTGAAAGAAGACGTCGGTAAGCGGGCAATTCAGCGCGGACCCTTAGTCTATTGCGCAGAACAGGTTGATAATGCGGATTTTGACAAAGTAGCCCTTAACCCTGCAACCACTTTCAGTTACAGCTTCGACGCCGAACTGCTCAACGGCGTGGAAACAATCACTGCAACGTCAGAGAACGGGCAATTCACGCTGATTCCATACTACGCATGGGACAACCGCGAAGCGGGTGAGATGAAGGTCTGGTTACCTTGGAACTAAGCACTTTTTAGCTTCGAGGAACGTAGCTGCCGTCCAGCCCATCATGTGATTGCAGGTATATTCGTCGTCGTTGATGTCGCCTTCGCGGGTGAATTTTTCCCACAGGAAACCCGGCTTTCGTGCGCCATTGCGGTTGGGATAAGGCTCAACAAAATTTTTAGTAACGGTATTCAGAAATTTCATTGCATACCGCTCGGCATCGGCTTTGAAGCCATATCGTTTCATACTTCTGATGGCAAGAAACTGCACCGGCGCCCACACTGCCTTATCGCCCCACTGATAGTGATACTGTTCGTCGGTCGGCTCGCATACCACAAGTCCGCCGTCTGAATCAAACAACGTTAAATTACGACGCACGGCTGCAGCCCGCTTTTTGTCGGCAAAACCCCAATACAGCGGCATCAAAGTCGCAACCGACGCAACGCTGCTGTGCCGCCCGTTGACATAGTCGTAGTCGAGATAAAGCCCGCGCTCTTCGCTCCAGCAGTAGCGGTTAATCAGTTCGGCGCGCGTTTTCGCTTTTTGTTCCCACGTTTTGCCGTTACTGATGCCGAGTTCGCGTTCAAAATATGCAAGGCACATCTCGTAATACCAAAGGTTTGAATTGAGGTCCACCGCGATAAAATCCATGCAACGACCCTCAAAACGGTTAGTAAAATCCATCGTCTCGGCTTCGGCGATGCGGTGGTTCGAGAAACTGACAGTGTCTTCGAGGGTTGCCGTAGCAGGATTGAGGCGGGGAATACGTGTCAATGTCCCCTTGTAAAAATCAATGGAATATGCCGTATCTGCGTGATTACCAAAGTGTTGCAAGCCATCAATAGTAGAAGTATGGTCTTCGATTTGGTTGCCGTTGCTGTTTGTCCAAAATTCATATTCGGCGAGCAATGCGTGATAGGCTACCGCCAGCCATGCTTTGTCCTTCGTCGAGCAATTGTCATAATAACTGCGCACCATAGCGCCAAAATATGGCGTCTGACTGCGATTTTCGCCCCATCCCATCGCGTTTGGGATGAAACCAAGCTTTTCAATTTCAAAGATGAAATCATCAATATTATTCAGCGCCTGCTCGTTAAACCCCTGAGACATAAGCCCTTCATTAATAAAATACAAGTCCCAGTAGTACAACGTTCCGGGATTCAGCGCATACGAATACGGTTTCGGCAAATCCGGCTTCGTACCTATGTATTTTAGCCAGTTGTTACGGATATAATTTTCAATCTCGTCCCACTTTTCCGGATACAAAGGCTTGATTTCCTGCCCATTACCGCACCGGCAAAAAAGCAATACAAAAACAACGACAAAATATAACGGTTTCATTTTTTTATGCAAATAATACGGTTTCTTGATAATGCTGATTTTCAAAGAATTAAGAACCTTGACGTTTGATAGTAAATCCCGTTTTTTGCCGTATATCCGCCGACGAGGCGCCAATTTGTATCTCGTATTCTCCCGGCTCTACGATAAATTTGTTTTCTTTGGTCCAATACGACAGGTCGTTGCGGGTCAAAGTAAAGCTAACAGTCTGGTTTTCACCTTTTTTGATGAAGATTCGACGGAAACCTTTCAGCTGGCGGACAGGATTTTCGGGACGCGAGTCGGGGCTTTTCAGGTAAAGTTGCACTACCTCGTCGCCGTCGCGCGAGCC
>JAISTJ010000195.1 GCA_031272655.1 Tannerella sp. | reverse complement strand
AATCAATACATTTCGGCCACAAATATACGAATAGTTTTTAATATACAAACAAAATCCGGGATTTTTTTCAAAAAAATTTCTGAAAAATCGTACTTTTGCGGTAAATTTTATTTTATGTTGCGCGTACATTATATTATACATGAATCGTATGAGAGTGCGGGGGCGATTGAGGAATGGGTCGCCGCGAGGGGGCATAGCGCCTCTTATTCAAGGGTTTATGAAGGCGATAAGTTGCCTTCACCGGTTGAAGATATAGACTTGCTTGTGGTGATGGGCGGGCCGCAGTCGGCTTCGACTACTAAGGAAGAATGTCCATACTTTGACGCCGAAGCGGAGAAAAAATTGATAAAAACTTGTGTTGATGCGGGCAAGAAAGTGTTTGGCGTTTGTCTTGGGGCACAGTTACTTGGCGAGGCTCTCGGCGCTAAAACCGAACACAGCCCGTCGAAAGAGATTGGTTGCTTTCCTGTGTTTTTCACAAAAGAAGGCTTGCAGGATTCATGTTCCCGCAAGCCTCTTGTAATGGGACATTGGCACAGCGACATGCCCGGTTTGACTGATGACGCAGTTGTATTAGCATACAGTGAAGGTTGTCCGCGTCAGATAATACGCTATAAACCAAATGCTTATGGTTTCCAATGCCATTGTGAATTTACGAAACAAACTGTATTACAGATGATTAATCAATCACCTGAAGAGTTCACAGCCGAAAACCTGCAAAAGAACAGGTTTATCCAGTCGCCCAACGATATTCTCAACTTCGATTATAGCGAGATGAACGCTTTCCTGTTCGGTTTCCTTGATGATTTCATTGCGCAGCCGTCGCCATCTTGAGGGCGGTCGTCGTTACGTAGTATTTGGCGAGCATGTTGGGTACTTCCCATGCGGGGAGCGAGCCTGCGCGGAGATATTTCAGGAAATTTTCCGTTACCTGACCGAAATGCGCCTCATGCCCGTTGTGATACTTCGCGGGGACGGTTACTTCCCACCGGTCGGCTTCAAGCTTGTTAAGCGCTATGCCCGGATACTTCGCCGCAACGGTAGCCAATGATTTATTCAGCTCATTTTCAAATGATTGCAGGTCGGAATCCACGCATTTGATATACAGCGCCGGCTTGTAGTTTTGCTTTGCGCCTTGCTCTATAATCAGGTGAGCCTTAGAGCCTTTCATCACGGAATAGTGCGTATCGCCGCCTCCTTCGGGATATGTATAGTTCCATATCACCGACACTTTGGCGTGGACGCCCTTGATTTTGTAATTGATTTCACCGTTGGAATAAACCCTCAAAGTGTCATCTACGACGTCTTTTTTCAGGAAATCAGGATATTTGTCAAATCCCGTTACTTCTTTAAACTGCGCCGGAGAAACGGATGTAGTCCAGTGTGAAGCGTTCAGCAGTTCTATATCTTTCTTATAATCAATGGATTGCTCAGGGAAGCACTCCCATTGTACGAGATCCACAAGGTGAGTGGTAACATCCACGATGCCTTCGCCTTGTTGCCGGACGTCAAAAAACCATGCCGGACGAAGTAACGGATTGCCAGACACCACTTTAAAGAAGTGATGAACACTCTCTTTCACCACAGCCGGATCTTCCGGCGAGCCGCTTTGTTGCGCGCCATAGACCGCAGGTAGCATTGAGAACTCCCTTTGCAGAATGGTTGTAATCTCAAAGCGCTCAGTCATAATGTCATACAGCAGCAGTTTCTGTTTTTCGGCGATGTCGAAACATTCTTTCAGCTTCTCAAAACCGGTCTCGTCTATAGCCATCGGCTTGTCTGCCAGTACATTAATTCCGGCTTTAAGCGTCTGCAGGATGTAATCGGTTTTTTTGCCGTTATTTCCCGACGTAACCATGACGTTGCCCTTTTTGTCTGCCAGCATCTTTTCAAGGAAGTCGGGCTTTGAATAAATCACTTCCTTCCACTGCGTAGGGTTGTCCTGCCGCGTGTTGTAGGCTTCAATCTTCTTTAAATGTTCATTGAGGTCGGCGCCTGCGGGTGCATAGACAAAAACAGTCGGACTGACGCCCGGATAAGACGTCTTTTGCACTAAAGCGGCATGGAAATGACCGGGGTCAAGAGTGATAAGTCTCACTTCTTCAGCGTTTTCGTTCTTCTTCATAGAGCAAGAAATCAGCAGTAATCCTGCAATTAAAAAATTAAAATTCTTCATGACGGTGTATGTTTAAAAAAATTGTATTCGTTGAAAATAATTCCGGAAACGATAAGGAATAACCCTGTTACAGTCGAGGCTTGGATGTTTTCTCCAAGTATAAAATGGATGAAAATCAATGAAATAAATGGGAAAAGGAAGCATAACTGATTGATAAGGGTAGGGTTATTGGTTTTGCGGAGAGCTAATCCGAAAAAAGTGAAAGGTATGCCCATCTCAAAAATTCCTACATAAATAGATGCGATAAATCCTTGATTAACAGATAAATGCACATCTGCAAACGGTATTCCGGCAACAAGATAAACAGTGCCGAACAAAAAAGAGATGAACAGCGCCACCGTTGAATCGGTCGCGCTGTTCATCCTGTTGACCACCCAGAAAAGCGCCCAAAGAAAAGCGCTGAAAAAGGCGAGAGCCAAGCCCGGCACGGATATTTCGCCGTACCTGAAACTGCTACCCGTGAAGCCGCTCGAAATAAGAAACATGCCGACAAGCGAAATGAACATGCCGAGATACTTGAATTTCGGTATCTTCTGACGGTTCATTACCGCCAGCATGACAAGCAAAACGACAGGCCACATGCAGTTGATAGGTTGCGCTATCTGTGCAGGCAGCAAGTCGTAAGCCTTAAAAAGTATGAGATAATAAATGAAAGGGTTAAGCAGCCCTGTCAAAGCGAAGCTAATCCACTGTTTTCCCGACAGTTGCGTTACGGCGCTCCATTGTTTACGCACCGTAACGGCAATAGCGAAAACGAAAGTCGCTACAGGTGAGGCGATTAGCAGCATCTCATAATAGCTCACCTCACGGAGAGCTATTTTAAAAGCCGTAGCCACTGTTGACCAGCTGATTACGGCAATCGCCGCATACATTATTGCCTTTGTAGGTTGTTTCATCTATTATAACTCTTTTTTTAGATTGCTTCAGGCGTGCCGCCTTCGCACTGACGTAAAAAATGTTCTTATCTCATTTTATGGATTGCTTCAGGCGTGCCGCCTTCGCAATGACGAAAAAAAATCTCTTAATTCTTAATTTATCAGTTCGGCGCTCCGCTTAATAAACCGGCTCAGAGATTCGCCTTTCAGCATACCGTTGCTCAGCAGGGCAAGGTCTATCAACTGGCTGATTAACTGATTGTCTTTAGCAAACGAGGCATATATTTCGTTGCGGGAGGCGCGCAGTTCGTCGAGTTTCCTGTTCGTATCGGTCATGTCTTGCCGCTCGGTCTCGGTTATCTCGTCTTGTTTCTTTTTGTTCTGTATCTCGCGCAGGTCTTTCTGGCGGGCTTCCCAGCCTTTGATGTCGTTAATGAGCGGAGTAACAGCCTCTTTGCAGGCAGCCTCTTCGTCGGCAAGCACTTTTGCCACGAGCCGATGGTCGGT
>JAISTJ010000136.1 GCA_031272655.1 Tannerella sp. | reverse complement strand
GCGGCAATCCTGTTGATGCTCGTTTGGGCATAGCCTTCGCTGGCAAAGAGGTGGAGCGCAGTGTCGCGTATCAACTTCCTCTTTTCCAGCCTGATAGATTCATATTGTTCTTTTGTTCTCGGCATATTTATGACTGAACGGACGGTCAAAGATAGTGATAAATTTCATACGTGCAAATATTTTGATGTTAAATAAACTTAAATGATTGCTTCACTGCGTTCGCAATGACGGGGAGGAGCGTTCGCTTCTTCTTTTTCGCTTGCGGAAAAAATGACGGGGAGGTGGAAGTCGCATAGACGGACATTACGTGCATTTGAAAATAATTCATCAAAAATCACGTTGTATTTCTGAAAAAGAACTGTTTTCCCGTCAGAAATAAAATTTATGAAAAATAACAAATTCAGATGCTTTGCTGTTGTTATAACAAGCTTGTTATCAAGTGTTTATTGCTTATCGCAGCAAACTGTTTTACCGCGCTCCAACCCAATTCCGGACTTTCCTCCTGTAGCCGCAGAACATTCGGTAGCTATGGGTGAACCGTCGGATTTTGAGGAAGTTAAGATGTCGTTTCCGATAGCCGAAGGTATATTTGAGCCTTCGTGGGAGTCTATCCATGAGCATTATGGAGAATATCCGGCTTGGCTGCGCGAAGCAAAATTCGGCTTTTGGGTGCATTTTGGTCCGCAGGCATCAGGAATGAGCGGCGACTGGTATGCCAAACGCATGTATGAAAAAGGGGAAACGGCATACAACAATCATATACGCGACTTCGGACATCCTGCAACGGAAGGTTGCGGATACAAGGATGTTCTGAGGGAATGGAATCCTGAAAAATATGACCCGAAGCGGTTAGTGAAGATTTATCGTGATGCCGGTGCGCGGTTTCTGTTTATTCAAGGCGTTCATCACGATAATTTCGACCTTTGGGATTCGCAGTTTCAGCCTTGGAACTCGGTTAATATGGGACCTCGCCGCGACCTGCTGTCGGAATGGGCTTCGGCAGTAAGGGAAGCAAAGATGCGCTTCGGGGTAACATTTCATCATGAATATACATGGTGGTGGTGGGAATCGGCATTTAGAAGCGATACTGACGGGCTGTATGCAGGGGTTCAGTACGACGGCAAGTTGGTTTATTCGAAACCGTCAGGCAAATGGTGGGAGAAATATGATTTGAGGATGCTTTATGGTCCTAATTTCCGTGAATATGAGGGTATTGGAGTACGACGCTGGGCGCCGGAAAAAGGTATTTTTATAAACCATCAGGAATATGCTTATTGGTATGCAACGAACTGGGCATTAAGGATTTTAGACGTCATCAACAAGTACGACCCTGATTTTATCTACACAGACGGCAATGATGTACAGCCATTCAGCGGTAGGGAGAGCGGCACCGGCTACAAATGCGATGCAGCCCAGCGAGTTATTGCGTCATATTATAATCAGGCGTTAAGAAATCGCGGTGTAACCGACGTTTTCAGCATTGTCAAGTTTCACCCCGCAGGACGGCGGGGCATTGTAACAACTTTTGAAGACCGCTTCCCCGATGATATCAAGACAGACCAGGCATGGATAGGCGAAAATCCCGTTGGCGACTGGTACTACGGACCCGATTTCGTTTACGACGCAGGCGCAGTGATTCGTTTTCTGCTTGAGTGCGTCTCACGCGACGGCTGTTATGCCGTAAGCATTCCAATTCGTCCAGATGGCACGCTTGAACCCGCTTGCGAACAGATGCTCAGCGAGATAGGCGCCTGGATGAAAATCAATTCCGCAGGTATCTATGGCAGTAAGGCTTGGAAAAAATTAGGCGAAGGCAAAAATGGTCAGCTGCAAGTACTTCCGGCAGGCAAGATTGGTCGCAAACTTGCTGATTTCAAGTTCTGTAACGACGATTTCCGCTTCACGGAAGGCAAGGACGGACATCTATATGCCTATTGCATGACCGTTCCGGAAGCAGGCGACGAACTAACAATAGAATCGCTTGGCAGCGCGAATGGAGAATATGTCAATAACACAGTTAAATCCGTCGAACTGCTCGGCTGCAAGCGTAAATTACGATGGAAACAGGAAGCCGACGCATTGCACATCACATATCCGGCAGACATAAATCTGAAAACAGCTGTCTGTTTCAGGGTGAGGTTAAAATAGACTGCAGGTTTTATTCAAACATTATCAGTAGCGGAATGCTGAAAGTTATTTGTATATCTCTGATTTTTAGGCGGTTGAAGTCGGCGGAGACGCCTATCCTGCCCAGACCGCTCAAACCGGCTGAATAGCCCGCTTCAAGATAGACGCCTTCGGTTGCAAGGCAGTGAAGATGAAACGCCTCGTCGAACATATAGCCCTGAAGAAAGGGTAACTGTTTGAGCAGCAGATAGTCGGATGTTAATGTAATGTGCGCCTGCAGCCATCTGTCGGCGGCGGCGCGGGAATAGTTTTCGAGGTTCGAGAAACTGTTGTTGAAATCGTGCGTCGTCAGCATCGATTCATTGGTGTAAAAGTGCCGGTAATCAGGCAGATACATGCGCTTCGAGGTGATAAATCTGCCTGCGTTCAACTGATACGAAAGACGGGAGAAAAGGCTTATTTTAACATCCTGTTCTGCAAAGGCTTCCACCTTGTCGTATGAGGAATTGAGGCTGTTCGTAGCGGCAAAAGCTTTAGTGTAGCCGAGGCGGAAGGTCGGGAAGTCGGAATATAAGTAGAACTTCTGCCCGTCGTGCAGGCGGTAGCGTTGGCGGGGCGTCCATGAGAGGTTGAGCGCCGCTGTCAGGGCTTCATGCGAGGGCATTGGCGCTGTTTGTCCGTGAGGCAGGTTTGGCGCCGGTTGGCGCTTAAAGAGGTTAAACGACGTGTTGTTTTCCAACGAGTTGCGCCTCTCGTAGTTCATTCTTGCAAAGACGAGCAGCCCGTTTGCGGCGTCTATTTTGCCGCTGAATGTCAGGTAACGCTTTTGATAGAAATTCACAGTGTTTCCGGCATAAATAAAGGAGGTCAGCGTGTTGCCGAGCCGTCCGGCGCTGTACAGTCCGGCATAGTCGGCGGATGTATTGCCGCCTGCAAGTGTCAGTTCGCCATGTCGCAGGGTGGCGAAGGGAAGTTTGAGTTCGGCATTGAAGATTAGCGACTTACGCGCCGTAGCCCAGTAAACCGACGGCGTGAGGGTCAAGGTGCGATGTTTGGCGAGTTTGACGCCGGTTGAAAACTTCTGACCAAGCCAGAACCCATCGACGAAATTGTATTCCGCAACGCAGGCGAGCAGACCGGCATATTTGAAGAAAAACCTACCGCTGTCGATTGTAATGCGCTCGCCAGTGAGGAGATGCGAAAGCCACGTACCGGCGGTGCGGTTGTGCAGCGAATCGGCTGAACGAAGCGAATCCGTAACCTGCCGCATACTGTCGCGCCGGATGTACGACTGCAGTTCGTCGGT
>JAISTJ010000119.1 GCA_031272655.1 Tannerella sp. | reverse complement strand
GTTGGACGATGCAGGACGCAAATGGGGCGACAATGACAAGCGCTACCTCTATCCGTTGCCACTTGAGGAAATTACCCTGAATCCGAATCTCGTTCAAAATCCGGGATGGTGATAATTTCTTGTGGTTAATCCGAAAGGGTTTTTAATGTCAATAGAAATAGCGTATCGCCCTGCATTGGGGTGAGCATCAGGGATATGCGTTTATTTCTATTGGCATTAATTCTTTTTAGGAAATTGTTTTTTGAAAATAATCATTATCTTTGTAATCAAAAATAAGACGACTATGAAAAAAATCTGTTATTTAAACATTTTATTATCAGCTCTTTTGCTGATACCTGCCTGTCAGAAGGATGTTACACCCCCGCAGGCTTACGGACCCGTGCCCGATGAAAACCAGATGGCATGGCACGAACGCGAACAGTTTGCTTTTATCCATTTCACTACCAATACTTTCACCGATAAGGAGTGGGGGTATGGCGACGAGCCTGAATCGGTTTTCAATCCGACGGCTTTTGACGCCGACCAGTGGGTGAGAATAGCAAAAGAAGCAGGATTGACGGGCATTGTCCTGACCTGCAAGCATCACGACGGTTTCTGTCTTTGGCCAAGCGACTACACCGAACATTCGGTTAAAAACAGCCCATGGATGGACGGCAAGGGTGATGTGGTGAAGGCTGTTTCGGACGCCTGCAAGAAATACGGTCTGTTTTTCGGCGTCTATCTCTCGCCGTGGGACAGGAATTTTGCGCGTTACGCCTTCCCCGAATACATCACTTACTATCGAAATCAACTGACCGAGTTGCTGACTAAATACGGCGAAGTGTCGGAGGTTTGGTTTGACGGCGCCAATGGCGGCGACGGCTATTACGGCGGCGCCCGCGAGATGAGGAAGATTGACGCAGGGAAATATTACGACTGGGAAAATACCTACGCTATTGTCAGCAAACTTGCGCCTAAAGCGGTGATGTTCGGCGGTCCGACTATACGCTGGTGCGGCAATGAAAGAGGTTTTGCCGGCGAAACTAACTGGAACACATATAATTACGGGGATACTATGTATCAGGGAGACGTCATCAAGAGATTGAACTCGGGGGACGAAAACGGCGCTTCATGGCTTCCTGCCGAGGTGGACGTTTCTATCCGTCCGGGTTGGTTCTATCACGCAAAAGAAGACGACCGCGTGAAATCGCCCGAAACACTGTTCAAGATATACCTTGAATCGGTAGGCCGCGGTTCGAGCCTGATACTCAACTTGCCGCCCGACCGCCGCGGAGTGCTGCATGAAAACGACGTCCGGTCGCTGCTCGGATGGAAGAAACTGCTTAACGAAGCTTTCGCAAATAATCTTGCAGCCGGCGCCAAAGCCAAAGCCGATAAATGGCGCGGTAAGTCAAAACTCTATGCCGCATCAAACGTAACCGACGGGAAAAAAGATACTTATTGGGCGACAGACGACGGAGTTACTTCCGGCACGCTCGAAATTACCCTTCCAAAAGGTAAAACGCTGAATTACATACTTTTACAGGAATATATCCGTCTCGGTCAGAGGATCAAATCTTTCACCGTTGAAGCAAAGAAAGGCGATAAATGGGAACCGGTAGCCGAAGGCACAACTATCGGCTACAAACGCATTCTGCCTCTTAACGGCGTAGAAGCGTCCGCTTTGCGCATTAATATTACCGATGCAAAAGCTTGCCCGCTGATTTCCAATATTGAAGTATTTTAATGCCGAAATAAAAATTTTTTGCTATCTTTGTAGCGTTTAAAGTTGCCCTTAGGCATCACTAAACAATTATCGAAGCATATTTCATATTCAAAAATAAAAAAACAACTATGAAAAAAAATTATTGTTTAAACATCTTATTATCAGCGTTATTGCTGGTATCGGCCTGTCAAAAAGAGGTATTACCTCCGCAGGCTTGCGGTCCCGTGCCTAATGAACATCAGTTGGAATGGCACGAAAAAGGGCAGTATGCCTTTATTCACTTCACTGTCAATACTTTCACCGACAAGGAATGGGGCTATGGCGACGAACCCGAATCTATCTTCAATCCTACCGCTTTCGACGCCGACCAATGGGCGAGAGTGGTGAAGGAATCAGGTCTTACGGGCATCGTACTTACTTGCAAGCACCATGACGGATTCTGCTTGTGGCCAAGCGCTTACACCGAACATTCGGTCAAAAACAGCCCCTTTATGGACGGCAAGGGCGATGTGGTGAAAGCTGTTTCGGATGCCTGCAAGAAGTACGGGCTTTTCTTCGGCGTCTATCTCTCGCCGTGGGACAGGAATTTCGCGCAATATGCTTCACCCGAATACATCACTTACTACCGCAACCAACTGACCGAACTGCTAAGCAACTACGGCGAAGTGATGGAGGTTTGGTTTGACGGCGCTAACGGCGGCGACGGCTATTATGGCGGCGCTCGCGAACAACGCAAGATTGACAATCGCACTTACTACGATTGGCCTAATACTCAAGCGATTGTGCGCAAATTAGCTCCACGCGCGATGATGTTTAGCGACGGCGGTCCCGATATCCGCTGGTGTGGCAACGAGAGCGGTTTTGTCGGCGAAACCAACTGGAGTATCATCTTTAAAGACACTATTTACGCGGGCAAACACAATATCAGTCCGCTGTTGAACAGGGGCGACGAGAACGGCAATGCGTGGCTGCCGGCCGAAGTGGATGTGTCTATTCGTCCGGGCTGGTTCTATCACGAGAGGGAAGACGACCGTGTGAAATCGCCCGAAAGACTGATGAAGATATACCTTGAATCGGTTGGCCGCGGGGCGAATCTTATCCTGAACCTGCCGCCCGACCGACGCGGATTGATTCACGAACTTGATGTTAAATCGCTGCAGGGATGGAAGAAACTGCTTGATGAAGCTTTTGCCGTTAATCTTGCCGCCGGAGCTAAAGCGAAAGCCGATAGTTGGCGCGGAAAATCAAAGCTTTATGCCGCTGCCAATGTTACCGATGGCGACAAAGAGACTTACTGGGCGACGGATGACGACGTTACAACAGGCAGTGTCGAGATAACGCTTCCTAAGGATAAGAAGCTGAATTACATACTTTTACAGGAATATATCCGTCTCGGCCAGAGGGTTAAAGCTTTTACCGTTGAAGTTAAAAAAGGCGACAAATGGGAGAAGATTTCCGAAGCTACAACGATTGGTTTCAAGAGGATTTTGCCGTTAAAAAACGTCGAAGCGTCGGCTATCAGGGTGAATATCACCGACTCCAAAGCCTGCCCGCTGATTTCAAATATTGAAGTATATTAGTTTTTATGAGAACCCGGCTTGCTATTTTGATGTTTTTGCTTGCTGCGTGCGCGGGCAAGAAAGATGAGGTTGCTGTCTATGTATCTGGTGGTTATGTTGTATCTATTGATAATAAATATGTTAATGTGTCTTTTAACCTTAAAAACGGCTATTATCAGGTCTTTGATGCTACGGACAAGACCCTTTGCATCGACAGCGCCTTCGTTTCTTTTGGCGAAATGAAATCCACTGACGCGGGCGAGCGCAGCTGGCAGGCGGTTGAAGA
>JAISTJ010000102.1 GCA_031272655.1 Tannerella sp. | reverse complement strand
ATTGTAAATCAGTAAGATGTCCTATTGCGATGCTATTGGTTTTGCGGTTGTGTCGTTTCTTACGTTATCTATTATTTGCTGCGCCATGGCTTTCAGTTCGGCTATGAAGGCGGCGGCTTCGTATTTGCCTTGCTCTATCTCGCGCAGTTTCTTTTCCCACTGCCCCGTCAGTTCGGCGCTTTTGAGCAGTTCGTCTCGGATGGTGCCTATCAGTTCGACGCCCGTTTGTGTGGCCGATAGACTTTTGCGCTCTTTTTTGATGTAATTGCGTTTGAAAAGTGTTTCAATGATGGCCGCACGGGTCGAGGGGCGTCCTATACCGTTCTCTTTCAATGCATCGCGAAGTTCCTCATTTTCAACTAATTTGCCTGCTGTTTCCATTGCCCGCAGCAGCGTTGCTTCGGTGTAGGGTTTGGGCGGCGAAGTCCATTTTTCGGCGAAATCGGGCTTGTGGGGGCCGCTCTCACCCTTGATGAAATCAGGCAATACGGCGACTTCTTCCTCTTCTTTGGCGGGTTTGTCGTCATCGTCAGGCTGATTTTTGTCGAAAACAATCCGCCATCCGGGCTTAAGTATCTGTTTGCCAGTTACTTTGAACTTAACCTTTTCCGATTCGCCAAGCACGGTGGTCGTAGATACTTCGCAATCGGGGTAAAACGCTGCAATGAAGCGGCGGGCAACGAGGTCATAAACTTTCAGTTCATTATCCATAAGGTTACGTGGCGCTATGCCGGTAGGGATAATGGCATGATGGTCAGTTACTTTCGAGTTGTCGAATACCTTTTTTGACTTTGGGATTGGGAGTGCAAGAATCGGCGCTGTAAGTGTATGGTAATCAGTCATTCCTTTTAGGGTGGCAGGAACTTTGGGATAAATATCTTCGCTCAGGTAAGTTGTATCCACGCGCGGATATGTTGTAACTTTCTTTTCATAAAGGGATTGGATGAGTTTCAACGTGTCGTCGGCTGAAAATGAGAACTTTTTGTTACATTCTACCTGTAGCGACGTCAGATCAAACAGGCGCGGCGCCGGTTCTTTGTCTTTTTTCTTTGTTATATCATTGATAATAAATGGCTTATCCGTTATTTTATGCAACAACGCCTCGCCGTCTTCTTTCTTGCTAAACTTGCCCTCGACAGACGAGAATGTTACATCACGATAGACCGTTTTCAATTTCCAGGATTGTTCAGGTATGAAATTTTCTATCTCTTGCTGGCGGCGAACAATGAGTGCGAGTGTCGGTGTTTGAACGCGACCTATTGAAAGTAACTGACGGTTAGCGCCATAGCGAAGGGTATAAGCGCGTGTGGCGTTCATGCCGAGAATCCAGTCGCCTATAGCCCGCGACAGTCCCGCCTCGTAAAGCCGCCGATACTCTTGTTGGTCTTTCAACTTTTGAAACCCCTCTTTTATAGCATCTTCCGTCAGTGAAGAAATCCAAAGCCGCTTTACAGGGCATTTACAGCCGGCTTTCTGCATCACCCAACGCTGTATCAGTTCGCCTTCCTGACCGGCATCGCCGCAGTTTATCACCTCGTCGGCGTTTTGTATCAGCGATTCAAGTATCTTAAATTGTTTTATATATGCCTCATTTTCAATTAGTTTGATGCCAAAACGCGGCGGTATCAATGGTAATTGATACATTTCCCAACGTTTCCACCGTTCTGTATAGTCGTGCGGCTCTTTCAGCGTGCAGAGATGCCCGAACGTCCACGACACCTGATAGCCGTTACCCTCAAGGTAACCCTCCCGCTTCGTCCGTGCACCCAACACCGCCGCAATATCACGCGCCACACTCGGCTTCTCTGCTATACAAACTTTCATTTATTAATTAAGAATTAATAATTAAGAATTAAAACCTGAAACCTCTAACTCTTATTTATGTTCCCGATATAGTCCAGAATTTCGTCCCGTCCCTCTTTTTTTTCTGCCGACGTAGTGAAAAACGGGGGCGTTTCTTCCCACACTTCGAGAAGCTTTTCGCTGTATTTGGAGATGTTTTCCGTCAATTTGCCGTGGCTTATTTTGTCCGTTTTGGTGAACACAATGCTGAACGGAACGCCGTTTTCACCAAGCCATTCCATAAATTCGAGGTCAATCTTCAGCGGCTCATGACGGCTGTCAATTAATACAAATAAATTAGTAAGTTGCTCACGTTCAAGAATATAATCCTCTATAATTTTCCGTATCCTATCTCGGCCTTCGCGTCCGCGTTGCGCATAGCCATATCCCGGCAAGTCCACTAAATACCATTCCTCGTTGATAAGGAAATGATTGATTAACTGCGTCTTACCCGGTTTTTGCGACGTCAGCGCCAGCCCTTTGTGGTTCGTCAGCATATTTATCAACGACGACTTACCAACATTTGACCGCCCGATAAACGCATATTCGGGCAGCCTGCCGTCGGGACATTTGCGGACATCGCTGTTACTGACTACAAATGTAGCGGTTTTTATTTCCATATTCGTTCAATTTTTAACCGCAAAAGTACTAAAAAATCCGTAAAAACCCAATCTCGGCTTTTATTAAGATTTACCGCAAAGTCAGATTCTCGGCTCTAACTGCGGCTTCTTCAAGGATTTCTTTTTCATGTGCAATTTTGCGGTTTGCCATCAGGATTTCGCCGTTGCAGATTACCGTGTCCACACAACTGCTGTTTGCGGAATAGACCAAATTGGAAACGAGGTTGAAATTGGGCGTGAATGCGGGCTGATTCAAGTCTATGAGGCACAGATCGGCCAAGTATCCAGTTTCGATTTTGCCGGCTTTGATACCCAGAATTTCTGCAGGTACAGTCGTTGCTGCTTTGTATATATCGCTGCAAGTCAGCGCGGTAGGGTCTTTGCGCCAAGCCTTGCCGAGCAGGGAAGCGAGTTTCATTGTTTCAATCATATCAAGATTGTTCGACGAGGCGCAACCGTCGGTGCCGAGCGCTATCCTGACGCCAGCCCGCTTCATCTCTTCAAACTTAAATCGC
Organism: Tannerella sp.; assembly: GCA_031272655.1. GTDB lineage: Bacteria > Bacteroidota > Bacteroidia > Bacteroidales > Tannerellaceae > Tannerella. The sequence continues at coordinate 2,719 of JAISTJ010000102.1, read as the reverse complement.
CCGCCGGAACCGAGCTTCATGTTCGATGCCGGATTGTGAACGACCGCAACACCAGTATCGGCGAGCATCATAATCTCCTCATCATCAACGTATAATCCATGTGCAATAATTAGTTTCGGACTTAGAACGCCGAGTTTGTTTAAATAACGGACAGGTGTATCGCTGAAATCGCGGATGCTGTCGGCTGTTTCCTGCTCAGTTTCAGCGAGATGCAGGTGCATGAAGACGTTGTTGTCTTGTGCAAAATCCGCCGCCCATTTCAGTAAAGCGCCTGATACAGTGTATATTGCATGCGGGCCTAAGGCGTATGTAATTCTTTCCGTTGGCGGTTTTTTGCGGAAACGGCTGATAATGCGCTGTTTGGATTTCTCTGCAAGGTCTTCACGGAAGAAGTCAAAACAGGCTTCCGAGATCCAAGCCCTCAAACCCATCTCGGTAACAGCGTTTTCTATGGCATCCGGCTTGTGATACATATCGAAAAATGTAGTCGTGCCGCTCTTAATCATCTCAATACAAGCGAGTTTGGTGCCCCAATAGACGTCCTCGTCCGTCAGCTTCTTCTCGGCAGGCCAGATCTTGTTTTCAAGCCATTCTTTCAGCGGCATATCGTCGGCATAACCGCGCATCAGCGTCATGGCCGCATGAGTGTGCATGTTAAACAACCCCGGAATGACGGCTTTGCCCTTGGCATCAATGAGTGTTTGCGTTCCGGCATCGGCAAGCGTTTCGCCGCCCGCTTTATTACAAGGAATTATTGTCTCAATAATCCCGTTCGCTATAACAATATCCTGTTCCCTGCCGTCAAGTAAAGCCTGTTTGATGTAAATGCTCATATTTTTTCGTTATTTAAATAGCGGTTGTAGAACCGCGCCACCGCTTCGATGCCTTTGTAGAACATTTCTATGGATAGGCTTTCGTTGGGGGAGTGTATGGCGTTGCGTTCGTGGCCGAAACCCATCAGGACGCTTTTTATACCGAGGATTTTCTCGAAAGCGGGGATGACGGGGATGCTGCCGCCGCGACGTACGGCAAGCGGGCGACGACCGAATGTCTCCGTAAATGCCTTTTCCGCCGCTCTGTAAGCAGGCAGGTCTATCGGACAGACATACGCTTGCCCGCCGTGAGAATGCGTTATTTTAACTTTCACATAGTCAGGCGTTACGCTTTTTATATAGTTGATAAAGAGTTCCGAAATGTGCGTTGCATCCTGATGAGGAATGAGGCGGCATGACATTTTGGCAAAAGCTTTTGATGGAAGCACGGTTTTGGCGCCTTCGCCCGTGTAGCCGCCCCAGATGCCGCAGACGTCGAATGACGGACGGCAAGAGTTGCGCTCAAGCGTCGAGTAGCCTTTCTCGCCATGCAAGGCGGCGACATCAAGCGCCGCCTTGTATTTCTCTTCATCGAATGGAACTTGCCGAATCATAGACTTTTCCTCGTCCGAAAGCTCTTCGGCGTCGTCATAAAAACCCGGAATCGTGATGCGCCCGTCGGCGTCGGTGATGTCGGCAATCATCTTGCAGAGGACGTTTATCGGGTTGGCGACCGCTCCGCCGAAATGTCCCGAATGAAGGTCGCGGTTAGGACCCGTAACTTCAATTTCCCAATAAGCTAAACCGCGCAAACCTGTTGTGAGTGAGAGAGTTTCTTCACTGACCATGCTGGTATCGGAGACGAGTATTACATCCGCTTTCAAAAGTTCCTTGTTCGCTTCGCAGAACGCTTCGAGGCTTGGCGAGCCAATCTCTTCCTCGCCTTCGAGGATAAATTTTACATTGCAGTTTAGAACTCCTGTCTTGAGCGCCGTTTCAAACCCCTTGACCTGTATCAGCGCCTGTCCTTTGTCGTCGTCGGCTCCGCGTGCATAGACCCTGCCGTCGCGCACTGTCGGCTTAAACGGCTCGCTCTGCCATAATTCAAGCGGCTCCGGCGGCATCACGTCATAATGCCCGTAAACAAGCACCGTCTGCTTTGCATCGGGGATAAGTCTCTCCGCAAAAACGACGGGATTGCCTTTTGTCGGCATCACTTCCGCCCGCGACACACCCGACGCCAATAGCAGTTCGCGCCATTTGTCGGCACAGCGCAGCATGTCTGCTTTATGTTCGCTCTTGGAACTCACAGAAGGGATTTGAAGGAGTTCAAACCATTCATTTTTAAAGCGTTCCGCATTTTGTTCTATATACTTTTTTATTTGCATAATTGTTTGTTATTTTTGCTGATTTTAAGCCCTTTCAGGGGCTGGATTGCTTCGTTCCTCGCAATGACGGGGTATATGAAAGTCTGGATTGCTTCGTTCCTCGCAATGACGTGGTACATGAAAATCCGGATTGCTTCGTTCCTCGCAATGACGCCTGTGTGAGATTGCTTTGTTCCTCGCAATGACGGACTTTGTCCGTTACAGATATTTTCCAAACCAGCCGAAGAACTCGCGTTGCCATACCAATGCGTTCTGGGGGCTTAAAACCCAGTGCGTTTCGGTAGGGAAGATGAGGAGTTTGCTCTCCAAGCCGAGCATCCGCGCGGTGTTGAAAGCAGCCATGCCTTGCGAGTATGGGACGCGGAAGTCGTGCTCGCCGTGTACTATCATTATCGGCGTATCCCAGTTCTTGACTAACAGATGTGGCGAGTGCGAGTACGAGCGCTGCGCTGTGGCGTTGTCTTTCTCCCACGGCGCGCCGCCGGTCTCCCACTGCTCGAAAAACATCTCTTCGGTGGT
>JAISTJ010000101.1 GCA_031272655.1 Tannerella sp. | reverse complement strand
GCCTCTGCCAGACCTGCTACGTCTTTGAACGTAATCTTGTTTTTCCCGTCTTTATCAAACAGTTGCGCCTTCGACTTGCCGACGCTGAAGATGCCCATTCCGGCGCCTCCGCCTCCCATGCGGCGCATCAGCAGGAACCAGACGAGGATGATGATCACAAACGGCCCTATTGAGATGAGTATGTTCATCAGTACATCATCATCTTCACGATAGCGTATTTGTACGGATAGATTCTTGCCTGATGTTTCATTTTTTATATAGTCGGCAAACCATTCGGGTGACGGAATATTAACTAATATCTTGGTATTCAGCTCTTTAGCTTTAGCGGCTTCGCTTTTGAAAACTATATCATAACAGTTGCGCTTGACGATGGCATTGAGGTTGTTCTTGCGGTTGTAAACGACGATTTCTTCAAACACGTCCCTGTCGAGGAACTCGGTGAACTCCGTCCAGCCTATTTCCTTGACGGTCGTGTTGTCGTTCATCCGGTACATGATGAATAAAGGGATGAAAATCAGGGCATAAACCCACCACATGTTCATTCCTTGCTTCCTCTTGCCGTTATTTTGAGGGAAAGCATCGTTATTTTTTTTTGTCGGCGGGGGCGTCTGTGTCGGTACCGGCGCGGTTGCCCCTGCGTTATCTTTCTTTTCTTCCATATTCAAACTTAATATATATCAGGTATTTGAGTGATTTTTGCATCCGCCCAGAGGTTTTCGAGGCGGTAAAACTGTCTCATCTCGGGCATAAAGATGTGTACAAGAACCGTGCCGTAATCCATCCCAATCCATTGGGCGTTGTGCTGCCCGTCAACGGAAAGAGGTTTTTCCTTCAGTTTTGTGTTTACCATATCCCAAACGGAATCCGCTAACGACGATACCTGCGTAGGGTTATTTCCCTGACAGATAATCATATACTCGCAAATGGCGCCCGCCAGATTGCGCAAATCTACCTCAACGATGTCATGTCCCTTCTTCTCTTGCAATCCTTGAATGATTGTCTCAACTAACAATTTTTCCTGATTCATCAAATAAAAAAATTCTCTTTTCGGGGTGCAAAGATAGCGCTAAAAAAATTTTTTTCAAAATTATTTGCAGATATAAAAAAAATACCTACCTTTGCGGCGTCAAAAACGATAAAATTGTTCTATGGTGTAATGGTAACACGTCAGATTCTGGTCCTGAAATTCAAGGTTCGAGTCCTTGTAGAACAACCCCAATGAACGCCAATCATTTGATTATCAAGTGGTTGGCGTTTTTGGTTCTCTGAAATCCCCGACTTTTTGTCCCTCTGAAGAAAAAGAACGGCCGTTAGATTTTAGCCAACAGTTAAAAAATTTCCGAAAAAACTTGCATGTTTGGAACATAAATGTTACCTTTGCGGTCATTAAACGAAAAAAGAATGAAGTATTCGGAACTATATCGGCTTCTCGAAAGTAACGGATGGCAGTTGGAACAGGGTAAAAGGCACGCTAAATACGTGCATCCCGATATTCAGCCGCCTATACGGGTAGGCAGGCATCCAAGTCAGGAGGTCCCGGTCGGTATGTTAAATGCGATACTGAAAAGTGCGAAGTTGAAATAAACGAAAATTACAATATAACAATATGAAACGGATAAAAGCAATTATTGAGAAAGGCTCTGATGGGGGATATGGTATTTATTGCCCTGATTTAGACGTTGTTTTAATAGGGAACGGATTGACGGAACAGGAAGCAAAGGATGAACTTCACGAATGTTTGGATATGATTGTCGAGCATTATTCGGAAAACGGGTACGAACTGCCCGAAGCGTTGAATGGCGGTGATGTTGCGTTTGACTATCATTATGATTTTTCCGCGTTCTTTAAAGCATATCCTGTTTTCAATGTGTCAGGTCTTGCCGCTGCAATCGGCATCAATCCGTCCTTGATGCGTAAGTACAAGAATGGGCATGCATTCGCTTCATCACGGCAAAGGGCAAAAATAATGAAGGGACTTCACACCTTGTCAAAACGGTTAAGTACGGTTCAATTTTAAATCGAAATTGTTAAAAAATGCAGAAAACAGGTAGTTTTTGTTTCTTTTTGATTATCTTTGCGGTTATCTATTGAAACAAAAACTCATGTTTATTTCTAACCTTAAAATAGTGGAATTGCTGAAGAAGGGCGATGAGCGGGCGTACAGGAAGCTGTACGACATGCATTACTCATTGCTTTGTAACATTGCTTACGGCTTTGTTAAGGACGATTTTGTCGCCGAAAATATCGTCAGCGATCTGATGTTTCATATTTACGAGATACGCGAATCGCTCAATATCACCGAGTCGTTGCGTTCGTATCTTGTTAAGGCGGTGAGAAACAGATGTTTAAATTACATAGAAGCGGAGAAAAACAGGAAAGAAGTAAGATTCTCGGAGCTTGAAGATGCCGACGAATGGCTTTTTGCCGAGCCTGATCCGGAAGAGCCGCTCGGCTTGCTGCTTGAGAAAGAGCTTGAATTTGAGATAGATGCAGCTGTGAGGCGTCTTCCGGAAGAATGTCGTAAAGTGTTCTGTATGAGCCGTTTTGAACAAAAAACTTATCAAGAGATAGCCGTAGCGCTGAACATATCGGTCAATACCGTCAAATACCATATAAAGAACGCCTTAGCCACCCTCCGCGAAGAATTTAAGGATTATTTATAAAAACCGACTACCCTGCAAGCCTCTGCCGGCTGTCATAGAGTTATGATGAACGAAAAAGACGCATACAGGGAAATCTGGTTTTCGGCGCTTGCGGCGCACAGGCGGTCATATCACACTGACGACGCTTTCAGGCGGTTCCGGCAACGCAAAAACGCCGGACGCACCAGACGGCTTTACCTGACTTTGACGAAAATTGCGGCGGCCATAGCTGTGCTCATCGCCGTTGGTTACGGCTCATACCGTCATGGCGGGCAGGTGATTAGCGACAAGTTTGCCGACATCGTACTCGAAGCCCATGTAGGTTCAAAGATCAGGACGTCATTGCCCGACGGCACGGTCGCATGGCTCAATTCAGGCACTAAAATCGTTTATTCCCAAGGTTTTGGAGTGAATGACAGGAATATGAAGCTCGAAGGCGAAGGCTATTTTGAAGTCGCCGAAAACAAAAAACTGACTTTCAGCATCAACACTAAAGAGATGTCGGTAACAGTAACCGGCACGAAGTTTAATTTCCGCAATTATAACGACGATGTGGAGGCTGTTGTCAATCTTATGGAAGGTAAAGTACTGGTAACCAATAACATGAAATCAGACGAAAAAGTTAATATCAAGCGAAACGACAAAGTCTATATCAACAAAACGAGCGGAGAGATGCAGGTAATACATGCCAATAACGTCAATGTATCCGACTGGACGGTCGGCCACCTGAGTTTCGACGAAGAGTTGCTGCCTGACATAGCCAAGAAACTTGAACGCAGCTACGATGTAAAAATCAAACTGGCGGATGATGACCCGCAACTCATGCAGATGCGCTTCTACGGCAGTTTTAACCCTAAAACACAGTCTGTTACCGCAGTGCTCGACTATCTTCAGAGAACCGGTAGAATCAGATACTGTATGAGAGATAAAGAAATAGTAATAACCCTTTAAAAATTAACGCCTATGGACACGGATTAAAACACCCCGGCAGACCGCACAAAAATTTTAATAATTGACAGGTCAAAACGTACTTGAGAACTCGCGAAAGCACTACTTAAAAACAGAAAAAAATCTGATTTCCGTAAATATTTTATTACCACAAAAAAATTTTATTCTTATGCCTAACATAAAAAAGGTCATCATTCCGACCATAACCATTTTATTATTTCATATTACGGCATTTGCACAGATTACGCTGAATATGAACAAAGTAACAGTAAAAGCCGCGATGGAGAAGCTCAAAAATGACTACGGTTATTCGTTTGTCTTTGAATCCGGCGATGTGAACACGCGGAAGAGTATTTCCGTCAGACTGCAAAACAAGTCCATCTCTGAAACTGCCGAGCAAATACTTCAGGGTCAGGAGGTAACGCATGAAATCAGGGACAATAACATCATTGTCCGCAAGAAATCCGCTTTGCCAAACCCGTCGGCCACACAACAAAATCCGAAAATACCGGTAACTGGCACTGTCATTGACGCATCCGGCGAGCCTGTAGTCGGCGCGAACATAGCGGAGAAAGGCACTACAAACGGGACTTCTACCGATGCCAACGGCAAATTTACATTAAACGTAGAATCCGGCGGCACACTGATTATTTCCTACATTGGCTATGCCTCGCAGGATATAAAAATAGTTGATAATAAGCCGCTTACAATCACAATGACTGAAGACACGCAGGCATTGGATGAGGTTGTTGTTACGGCGCTCGGCATAAAACGGCAAGCGAAAGCGCTGAGTTATGCGGCGGCCGAAATAAAAGGCGACAAGATAATTCCCGGCGCGGAGGTTAATGTGATGAACGCCTTAGCCGGTAAAGTCGCAGGCGTCAATATCTCAACTACGGGTACCGGTATAGCCGGCTCGTCAAGGGTCGTCATTCGCGGCAATACTACTATCAACGGCGACAGCAATCCGTTGTACGT
>JAISTJ010000072.1 GCA_031272655.1 Tannerella sp. | reverse complement strand
CCTCTGCTGCGTGTCTGTACCAGAGTGCTGTCGAGAACGCGATATTTGGGTTTCTCATCTCTTTCCGTTTTAGTCAAAGCACCCGTAAACTCAATATCCATGCGGTCGGGGCGTACTATCTTGACCAAATCTGCCTGACGTAGCGCCGTAGGGAGCTTGCCAACGTTACGGTATGTTATTTTAACGCTGTAATCGGCGGAGTCTGCTTTATAGCTCTTTATCTTTTTAACGGCATAATCGCCCCATTCAAGCGCGGGTAGATGTTGTATCATGGCGATATTGAAAAGCGCTTCATTTTTAGCCCATTTCTCAAGATGTTTCGAGGGAGCGTTTTGGCTGAAGAATTTAGGGTCCCAGCCGCCTGTCTCCACTTCTCCAAGTGTCGGGTGCTTGCATGTTTTCCATTCAATGAATCCGGCGCCATAGTTTTCGTTGTCGTCCCAAAGTAGCTGGTCGAGTTCATCTTTCTCGCCATCGCCATTGAGATCTTCTTTCGGACGTCCGCCGTCCCACAACTCGTCGCCGTACCAAATGGCTCCGTAGTAGAAATAGCCAAAATCCGGTCCATGTCCGAACAGAGGCTGGTCGGCGCCATTGCTATAGTCATGATAGACGTCGCCTGCTTTGTCATAGCCTGTCAGACTGTTACCTATTCCGTCAAACAATTTATACCACTTGAGGTCTTCGGGATACATCCTGTCTTCCGACTTTGAAGTGCTGGGCGGGCGGAGGTGCATCGGCACGCGCGTATCCATAGAGTTTACTACGTAGATGTGAGGATTGGCAAGCAGGAAAGAGAAAACAGCACGGGTTTCGACTTCACTTAGCGGGTATTCGCCTGCGCCGCTCTGGGTCCAGCTTCTGCCTGTTTCTTCTTTCATTGGACGCCAGTTTTCGGGATAATTACGGTGCAGGTCTAAGCCTCCGATGCCATCTTCACCTGTTCGTCCGTCGCCGTCCAAATCAAGACCTTCCGCCACAACTTTATATTCGCCTTTGCCTGCACCTACATATTTCATCAACCTGCCGCTTGTGTCGCGAGGATCTATAATATACTCACCCTTAGGGTCTTTGTAACGCATACGAAGAATGATGCCGTCGCCGTCAATATCAACGGGGCTGTCTTCATCGAGCAGTCCGTCTCCATCCTGGTCATACGGGCGAACGGTACTGCGATTCGACTGCGCCGTATTCATATAAAGGTTGTGTCCATCGGGATTGTTTATCGGACGCAAATAAATAGCGTCATTATCAAGTATTTTGGTTATTGAGGCGTCTTTACCGTATTGTGTTATCAGATGATTCATCAGCCAAAGTATAGATTCAGAGCTTGTTACCTCACCACTGTGTCGGTTACCCTCGAAGAAAGAAGCAGGTTTGTCGGTAGCTTTGCCTGTTTTCTTGTTAGTAATAGTCATTTGGAGTATGGGGCGACCTTCATAACTTTTGCCAATTTCATATAAATCAACAAGGTCGGGATAGCTTTCTGCGAATCGTTGCATGAAGGCGTAGATGACATTGGCAGAATGAAATTTGTCGAATGTAACTTGCTCAGTTACTTCATAATAAACATGCGGGTGCTTCACTTTCGGGAAAAAGCTGACCCCATGACGATCGCCGCCGACAGTATAAATTTTTGATGTATCGGACTCGGAAAAAACTTTCTTGTCGTTGTCTTCCAACATCGCTGACGCTTCAAACCATGATAAGGCTAAAGCCGTGAAAATAAGTAAATTGTGTTTCATAAAAAACTATTTTAAGTCAATATTTTTGATACAAAGATAAAAAATATTTTCTTTGCAACTTCATTTTGCGGCGTGATATATTGTTTTTTTGCAAAAAAATGTGCAACTTTGCATCGCTAATTTCTAAAATTTAAACTCAGATGAAGTACTTTTTCTTAACATTGTTTTTGTGCGTCATAAACGTGATGGCGCAGAATCCGCAAACGACAATAACGTTTCTGGCGGGCGATTTCACTGTCAGCACTCTCTCCGAAGGCGGCGGTCAGGGCAACCTCAACCAGCTGAAAGGTGCAACGCCCGAACAGCTAAAAAAATACCTGCCCGACGGCACTTTCCCACTCGAAACGCAGGTGTTCCTCGTGCGTACTCCCGACCGGAACATCATGATTGACGCGGGGCACGGCAGAAATCTATTCAAAAACATGCAAACGCTGGGGCTTGACGAGAGCAAAATCAACGTCATCCTGCTCACACACATGCACGGCGACCATATCGGCGGACTGCTTCGCGAGGGCGTACCGGCGTTTCCCAATGCCGAACTGTATCTTGCAAAAAAGGAATACGACTACTGGATGAACCTCGGCGAGCGGGGCGCATCGCAGCAGAAAGTTTTGGAGGCGTATAAAGCCAAACTGCACACTTTTGAGCCGGGAACGGTTGATAATCAGGGCAATGAACTCATCGCGGGCGTAACGCCGATAGCTGCATACGGGCATACTCCCGGTCATACCGCCTATTATATCCGTTCAGCCGACGCTAAATGGCTGATATGGGGCGATTTAACTCATGCAATGCCTATCCAGATGCCTTGTCCTGAAGTGGTATTGAGTTTCGACGTCAATCCCGACGAAGCTATCAAAGCCCGCAAAGCGCTGCTCGAATTTATCGTCAAAAACGGCATCACGGCAGGTGGCATGCACGTTCCTTTCCCCGCCGTCGGCACAATCAAGAAAGAAGCCGAAGGCTATTCGTTTACTCCGAAAGGACTGTGGAAACTTGTTCAAGCATGGATAGTTATGCACGAAGAAGACCTTATGGCAGACTGGGAATTAGCAACTAATGAAAAAAGTATTTTCAGAATCGAACCTTTAAGATAAATCATTATAAATCCGAGAGTTAAAGATGTGAAACCTGCAAAAGATTATACTTTGCATATATGGTTTAAGAATGGGGAAGAAGGTTTATTTGACATGAAGCCGTATCTTGACAGAGGTATTTTCAGGGACTTAAAGGATGAAAAAAAATTTCGGACCGTACATCCCTTTTTAGGCACAATACAGTGGGATAATGAAGCTGATTTATGTCCGGATACCGTTTATTTAGACAGCGTTAAAATATAGTTTTGTTAACTTGATGAGGATATGCTGTCAATAGACGTTGTTTCTTCCTGAAATTCTCCCTCTTCATCTTCTTCTTCAAGGGATGGATAGACGGGCGGTTTGGGGCCTTCTTGACGGTAGTAGAAGGCGAAGAGGATGCCGGCGAGCAAGCCCGACAAATGGCCTTCCCACGAGATTGAGGTACCGAAATAAAGAGTTGGGAAGAATGCCCAAATGAAGCCGCCATACAGGAACGCCACCAACAACGCGAATGCCCTTTGGCGCGGCTCTTTTTTGATGACGCCGCTCACGAAATGAAACGCCGCCAGCGCATAGACCAATCCGCTTGCTCCTATGTGTGTCGTCTCACGCCCCATCAGCCATGTCAGCGCACCGCTCAAAAGGTACAGGTAGAGCAGTATGCGCCATGCCTTGCCGCCGTAAAACAGGAACAACCCGAACAGAAGCAGGAACAGTGCAGGGGTGTTGGAAATCAAATGTTCCCAGTTGGCATGCAGGAACGGCATAGTAAAAATTCCGCGTAATCCGGTGATTTCCAACGGAATAAGTCCATAGCGATTTGTGTTGAAGTCGAACATCACGCCTGCAGTATGCACTGCCCACGGCAATACCGTCAGTATCAACGCATTCCGGACTGAACACAGCAGTTCGCTTTTCTCAACTTTTTCTTCTTCATTCATATCGGAAGCAAAATTACTGATTATTCGGAAAAAAGAGTAATTTTGTCCTCAAAAAAGGAAGTTTATGAAAACAAAAATCTCACTTGAAGGGATGAAATTCCGTGCTTTTCACGGTGTTACGGAACAGGAACGCATTATCGGCGGCGATTATTGCGTTGATGTATCTTACATTGTCAATAACGAAGCGCCTGAAACAGATGCACTTAAAGACACCGTCAGTTATGCCGATGTATATGATGTCATAAAAACCGAGATGATGTCGCCTTCGCAACTAATTGAAAATAAAGCATTTAGTATTCGGACTGCGCTGTATGCCGCTTTCCCTTTATTGAGCTATATAAAAGTTACGGTTTCAAAGCTTAATCCGCCTGTTTCAGGCGAGGTTGCGAAAGTGTCGGCTACGATTTCAGAAGAACCTGATATAGCCGAGTGAAAAACTGTCGTAGAGGCTGTCTTTTATACCGTGTTTGTATCTGAAAGACAGGGCATTACGGCGATATTCGTATTCTAAGCGGGTGCGCAGTTGGATGGGGCGGTCGCCATTGTTTTCGTATCCGTATAGAGAAACGATATCGGCGGCAAATCTTATATTTCCGCCGACAGAACCGCTAATGCCCACCGAGCCGACCAGTGCGTCGTTTTGACGGTGCATTACGTCGTTTGTCATCCAGCAGTAAAAACCTGCCAATGCCTGTAATTTTAAAGTTAAATTATTGGTATTAAGGAGGTTACGTCCGGCATTGACATCAAACCAATAAGAAGCGGCGTCGGTGAATCGGGCGTCCGCAAGACGGTTGCCGCTTGCCGTTTTAAGTGTGGCTTCAAGCATTACATCCGCCCATTTATTATTCCTAATAAGCTGATAATAAGAGCTTACAATGATATCGCCATGTGCGCCTTGGGGCCAGCGTGTTCCCGCAGAATGTCGTTCTAAATGCGTTTCTTCCGACATGTTGTAATATTCGTAAATTACTCCGCCCACTTCGACGCCCGCAAGACCGCCTGCAACTGGTATGAAAACACGCGCATAGACGTCTTTTGTCCTGTCGCCGGAGTAATGGTGGTAATCGCCCCTGATCTCCGCTTCGATTTCGGAACATAGTAAGCCGTTGTGCAGTTCGGGCAAAGGAAAAGCGTTCGGGCCAAAATAGCGGGGTGAATATTTCAGATATTTCATTTCTTCGCGCCATGGTTCGTCCTGTGCAAAAATCTGTTGAAGGGTTAGTAATGCTAAAGCTGTAATAATCAGATATTTATTCATTCAATTAATTTTTTATTCCACCGCTGACAATATCAAGCAACTCGTTTGTAATAGCCTGTTGGCGCGATTTGTTGTACTCAATTGTCAGTTCGCATATCAGGTCGTCGGCGTTGTCGGTCGCTGTCTGCATGGCTACCATCCGGGCGGCATGTTCGGAGACGTTGGAATCAAGCAAGGCGGTGTATAATTGTAACTTTATTGTTATGGGTATCAATGTATTAAGCAATTCTTCGTACGTCGGCTCGAAGATATAATCTACCGTTCGCATTCCAGACGGTGTTGTTTCCCGCTTCTCGCCTTGCATTGATGTGCCATGTATTGTAATGGGTTCCTGTTTCAAATCCACCGGCAGTAGAGTTGTGCGCTTGAGTTCCTGCGAGCCGGCGCTGCGGAAGTGGTGATAGACGAGTTCTACGCGGCTTATTTCGCCTCGATTGAACTGTGCGAGCAGGTCGGCGCCGAGTTGGGCTATCACGCCGTAGTCGGGCTTCGAGGCTAAGGTCTCAAACGACTGCGCTACCTTGACGCCGGTTTTGCGGCAGGCGTCGGTTATCTTTTTGCCTATGGTGTAGAGTTTTATGTCGGCGCCCTTGTATTCGTTTATTATTGAGAGGGTTTCGCGAAAGACGTTGGAATTGAAGGCGCCGCAGAGGGAGGCGTCGGATGAGAATACGACTAAGGCGGGCTTAACAGGGGTTGAAACATTGTTAAGGTTTGTGGTTTCGTCATTGCGAATGTTTTCCCTTTCGTCATTGCGAACGGAGTGAAGCAATCCGGAATTTTCTATATTAGATTGCTTCGTACCTCGCAATGACGTCTCGTCGGGAGATTGCTTCGTACCTCGCAATGACGGGGTGGCGGAGTGTTCTCGCAATGACGGGACTATGAGAGAGCCTTCAGTTGGCACGCGGTTTGCGGCGTCTTGCAACGCCGCTGCCATCACCCGCCGCATCGCGTCGGAGTACGGCAACATGTTGGCTATCAGGCTCTCGGCTTTATGAAGTTTTGCCGACGAGACCATCTTCATCGCCGAGGTAGTCTTACGGGTACCGGTGATGGAGTTTATACGCTTCTTTATTTCTTTTAACGCCGCCATATCACTTGTTTTTGCCGGTTAACTTTTCGGCGCAGGCTTCGATTGCCGCCGCCACTTTGTCGTCCATCACGCCATGCCTTAACGGTTCAAGGACGTCGTCCTGATGGCTCGTGCGAAGCAGTTGCAGGAAGGTCTGCTCGAAATCGCGCACCGCGCCTACCTCTATGTTCTTCAGCAGACCATGCGTGCCGCAGTACAGTATGGCTATCTGCTCTTCAACGGGCATGGGCGAGTATTGCGGCTGTATCAGTAACTGCGTGTTTTTCTGCCCTTTATCTATTGTAAAGGCGGTAACAGGGTCAAGGTCGCTGCCGAACTTGGTGAACGATTCGAGTTCGCGGTATTGAGCCTGGTCTATTTTCAGCGTGCCGGCAACCTTTTTCATCGCCTTTACCTGTGCGCTGCCGCCGACGCGGGAGACTGATATTCCGACGTTTATAGCCGGACGGACGCCCTGATTGAAGAGGTCCATTTCGAGGAATATCTGTCCGTCGGTGATGGAGATGACGTTAGTGGGGATGTATGCGGAGACGTCGCCCGCCTGCGTTTCGATGATTGGAAGGGCTGTGAGCGAGCCGCCGCCGCGCACCCGTCCGCGCAGACTGTCGGGCAGGTCGTTCATCTGCTCGGCAACTTCCTGCTGGTCAATGATTTTCGCCGCCCGCTCAAGCAGACGCGAATGGAGGTAGAAGATGTCGCCCGGATAGGCCTCGCGACCCGACGGACGGCGCAACACGAGCGACACCTCGCGGTATGAGACCGCCTGTTTTGAGAGGTCGTCGTAGATGACTAAGGCGTGCCGCCCGGTGTCGCGGAAGTACTCGCCTATCGCCGCGCCCGCAAACGGCGCAAAATACTGCAAGGCTGCGGGGTCGGAGGCATTGGCGGCGACTACGACGGTGTAGTCCATAGCGCCCTTCTCCTGCAGGGTATTGACCACCGACGCCACAGTTGAGCCTTTCTGACCTACAGCAACGTAGATGCAATACACAGGGTCGCCTTTGTCGTAGTTACTGCGCTGATTTATAATAGTATCTATCGCAATGGCGGTCTTGCCTGTCTGCCGGTCGCCGATGAGCAGTTCGCGCTGCCCGCGACCGATAGGTATCATCGCGTCAATAGCCTTGATACCGGTCTGAAGCGGCTGATTGACAGGCTGTCGGAAGATGACCTCCGGCGCCTTGCGCTCTAATGGCATACGGAAACGCTCGCCCGTAATCATCCCCTTGCCGTCTAACGGCTCGCCAAGCGGGTCTATCACCCTGCCGAGCATGCCCTCGCCAACGTCTATCGCTGTAATCTCCTTCGTGCGCTTCACCGTGAAGCCTTCCTTGATTTTGTCGGTAGCGCCAAGCAGCACAGCGCCTACATTGTCTTCCTCAAGGTTCATCACTACCCCGCGGATACCGTTCTCAAACTCCAGCAACTCATTGGCTTCGGCGTTGAAAAGACCGTAAATCCTTACTACTCCGTCGCTTACCTGCAGCACGGTGCCTACCTCGTCGAACGATGCGCGGACGTTAATCCGGTCTAACTGCATCTTCAACACTTCCGATACTTCGCTAATTCTTATTTCGTCCATATAAATATCTAATCTCTAATCTCTTAATTCTTAATTCTTAATTTAAAAAGCATACATCCGTGTCCCCGAATATCAAAACCGCTTACGCTTTCGGTATCGCCAAGGTCTTTTTGCCGCCAAAGGTCGCGAATGTTGTATCTGCCATTGTATCCGATTGAATTCCAATCTACTGTAACTGTTGTTTTTTGCCGCGACTTGTTGAATATGGCAACAGCTGTTGTTCCGTCGTGCAATTCTTTGCGCCAAATCTCGACAGAATCCTGTTTCGAAACGCTGTAACCCGGTTTGCCGAGTTTGTCCTGATTGACGTCTATCACTTCGGCATTGCAAAGAATGTTTTGCGTAAAATCATCGAGACTTATCAGTTCGCCGCTGAAAATCAGGGGCGCCGACATCATACACCAAAGCGTCATACAGGTGTATTGCTCGCTCGGACTCATTGGCGAGGGTACGTCGAGCTTTTCCTGCCAGTTCCATATTCTGCCAAACAGCAGATAATCAGGGTCGTTCCAGCCTCCCGGACCGGAATATTGGCGTATCGTTTCTTGAAAGAAACCGGCTTGAAACATAGTGTTTATCAGTTCGGGCGTGCTCCAACCTATGTCGCCGGCAGTGCGCCACGAATGTCCGCCAACCGATTTGCCCCATTTCCAAACTTCACCCATACCGTATTGGCACATATTGAGAACGATATCGCGGTCTGCCTTCTTCAAAATACTGTCTATCAACAGATAAGGCTTCTTCAAGCGTACTTCTTCGGGCAGGTCTTTGTATTCATTGCCATACGAGCACCAGTCATATTTCAGAAAGTCGAAACCCCAGTCACAGTACGATTTGACATCCTGTGCCTCATGCCCCAGCGAACCGGCATAACCTGCGCAGGTAGTAACGCCGGGTGATGAGTACAGACCGGCTTTAAGTCCAAGACTGTGAATATAGTCGGTCATTTTTTTCATATCGGGAAAATTCTTGTTTGTGCGGATAGTGCCGTCGTCGTTGCGCACTGCTCCGCCCAGAACGGGGTCGTCGCTGTTTGTTTTCACTTCCCATCCGTCGTCTATATTCACAAACGTATAGCCGAAATTGATTAAACCCTTGTCGTACATCGCTTTTGCGCTGCGTTCCATAATGTCTTGCGTTATGCGCGTTTGATGGCAGTACCAGCTGTTCCATCCCATGTGGGGCGTCAGTGCAAGGTCGCCACCGATGACAATTTCGAGCGTGTCGTTCCATTTACCTTTGGCGTTGGTAGCAGTTACAGGCACGAGATACCGACCCGATTTGGTGCATTTTCCGGTGATGATGCCGCGTTTGGCGTCAAGTTTCAGACCTTTGGGCAATCCTTTTGCCTTAAAAGTCATCGGGCGCTCGCCGGTCGTAGCGATAGTGAACATAAACAGCTTGTCGGGCGAGGCGCCGACTATTTTAGCGCCGTTGATACGCGGTGTGAGAGCAGGAGGAGGCGTCA
The DNA here is from genome assembly GCA_031272655.1 of Tannerella sp. Taxonomy (GTDB): domain Bacteria; phylum Bacteroidota; class Bacteroidia; order Bacteroidales; family Tannerellaceae; genus Tannerella. Next base: position 121 of record JAISTJ010000072.1, on the reverse strand, counting down.
GTATATAAGGCGCTTCATCTTCAAGACTTTGAGAAAATGCAGCAATGGAAACAAGCAGTAACAATGTTGTAAAATAATATTTCATAATTTGTTTTGTTTTTATTAGTTTTCGTTTTTTTTC
>JAISTJ010000063.1 GCA_031272655.1 Tannerella sp. | reverse complement strand
TTGCAGACGCCGCCATAGCGCTGCGCCACACCGAAGTCGAGGCAAATAGCCTTGGCGTGTCCGATGTGCAGGTATCCGTTAGGTTCGGGCGGGAAGCGCGTCTGTATGCGCCCGCCGTTTTTGCCCGAAGATAAATCGTTCTCAACCATCTGCTCTATAAAGTTCAGACTTCTTCTGTTTTCTTCCTGAATTATGTTTTCTGCCATATTTTTTTTGCGTTTGAGGGCGCAAAATTACACCAAATTTTCGAAATACTAAAAAAAATTATTATCTTCGCACTCCAATTCAACAATATGAACAAACAGAACGTAACACGTATATTACTGATAATCATAGCTTTAATCGTCATTGCGACGGTTATTGCCTACTTAATTTACAGCAAAGAGAAGCCTTGGTTAGCATTTTTTATTGCATGTTGCGGCGGAATTTTGGCCGTAAATTTGATAATATCAATTATCTTTGTCGAAAAAAATTTCAAGGATAAGCGGCGGAAGTAAAAAATTTTTATTATTTTTGCATCTTGTTTTTTGCACAATTATTATATAAATACTTAATAAACAAGGAAGAATGAATATTTCTTTTAAAACGAACGAAGATGCCGTGAGTGGCGTCATTACAATTGAGATAGTTAAGGAAGACTATGCCGAGCGGGTGAAGAAAAGCCTCCAGTCAGTGCGCCAGAAAGCCAATATGCCCGGTTTTCGCAAGGGAATGGTGCCTATGGGCATTGTACAGAAACTGTATGGCAAACAGGCTATGGTTGAGGAGGTTAACAAGCTTTTGGGCGAAAATCTCTTTTCATACATCAAGGACAACGGTCTCAAGGTGATGGGAGAGCCTATACAAAGCGAAAAAGAACAGAAACCGATTGATTTTGAGACAGATGAAAACTTTGAATTTTGTTTCGATGTAGCCTTGTCGCCCGAAATCAACATCAAGTTGACTAAAAAGGACAAGCTGCCGTATTACAAAGTGAAGATTGACGATGAGATGGTTGAAAAACAGGTTGAGTCGTATTTGGTGAACTATGGCACATACGAGACAGGTGAAACAGCTGAAAATGAAGACCTTCTGAAAGGAACACTCGCCGAAATAGACGAAGCCGGAGGGCCGAAAGAGGGCGGTATCCTCATCGAAGATACGATTCTTTCGCCGCAATATATGAAAGGCAAGACCGAGCAAAAGAAGTTTGTAGGCGCCAAAATCGGCGGCAAGACGGTCTTCAACCCGTATAAGGCTTTCAAAGGAAACGAAGCTGAGATTGCGGCGCTGTTAAGGATTGATAAAGAGAAAGTTAAAGAAGCCAAGAGCGATTTTTCTTTTGAAATAAAGGAGATAAAGCGCCTCAAAAAAGCCGAACTCAATCAGGAATTTTACGACAAACTCTACGGCGAGGGCGCTATCAAAGACGAAGCGGCGTTCAGGGACAGGGTTCGCGAGAGCCTCGCCTACCAGTACGGACGCGAGAGCGACTACCGTTTCGGCGGCGACTTGCGTAAATTTTTACTCGACAAGGCCGGCGATGTGAAGTTTGCGGAAGACGTCTTGAAGCGCTTCCTGCTGATGACCGATAAGAATAAAGATGCTGAGGCGCTTGAAAAAGAATTTCCGGACATTATGGATGGGCTTAAGTATCAGGTTATCAAGGACAAACTTGCGGAAATGTTTGATTTAAAGACGGAAAAGGCTGATATAGAGGATTATGCAAGACGTGCGATATTGATGCAGATGGCTCAATATGGCATGGGAGCGCCATCCGAAGATATGCTTCAAAAATATGTTGATGACATGCTTCAGAAGCCCGAAACGGTAAGTCGTTTCACTGACGGCGTTATAGAAGAGAAACTGACGCCGGTAATCAAAGAGAAGATTACGGTTGAAGAGAAGGAAGTGTCTGTAGATGATTTCTACAAAAAGCCGGAAGAGAAAGAAAACAAAGAAACTATACAATAATATATAATATGAACGATTTCAGAGATTATGCTGTTAAACATAAAGGATTGAACAGCAATGCTTTAGATAGCTATATGAATTTTACGTCAAGTTACATCTCGCCTACAATCATCGAAGAGAGGCAGCTTAACGTAGCCCAGATGGACGTATTTTCGAGGCTGATGATGGACCGCATCATCTTCCTCGGCACGCAGATAGACGACTACACCGCCAATGTGATACAGGCGCAGTTGCTCTATTTGGACACGAGCGATCCGGGCAAGGATATTTCAATCTACATCAACTCTCCGGGCGGGGTGATATACGCAGGTCTGGGCATTTACGATACGATGCAGTATATCGGTTGCAAGATTTCCACCATCTGTACAGGCATTGCGGCCTCTATGGCGTCGGTGATACTTGCTGCCGGCGCTACCGGCAAGCGTTTCGGACTAGAGCACTCGCGCGTGATGATTCACCAGCCGATGGGAGGCATGCAGGGGCAGGCAAAAGATATGGAAATAACTGTAAAAGAGATAATTAAAATCAAACAGGAACTTTATAACATTTTAGCCAAGCATACCGGCAAGACCTACGACGAGATTGAACGGGACAGCGACCGCGACTACTGGATGTCGGCCGCCGAAGCGAAGGAATACGGAATGATTGACGATGTACTGACAAAAAAAGCGTAAAAAAAGATGGCATTGAGAGATGAAAAATGTTCGTTCTGCGGTAAGCCGCGCAGAGAAGTCAAACTGCTTTTAACAGGGTTGTCGGGTGCGATATGCGACAACTGCTGCGAGCAGGCTTTTTCTATTTTGAAAGAAGAAAAAAAGCGGTTTAGAGAGGATATCTTACCTTTGCAAAATACCAACATCCCCTATCCGGAAGAAATAAAGAGCTTTCTCGACGAATATGTGATAGGTCAGGATGAGGCGAAAAAATACCTTTCCGTAGCAGTTTATAACCACTATAAAAGGCTGATGCAGAATGATAAACGTAAAGACGATGTGGAGATAGAAAAGTCGAATATCGTTATGGTAGGCGCCACCGGTACGGGTAAGACGCTTCTTGCCCGCACTATTGCTAAGAAGTTGCATGTCCCGTTCTGCATTGTTGATGCAACGGTGCTGACCGAAGCCGGCTATGTGGGCGAAGATGTTGAAAGCGTCCTTACGCGACTTCTTCAGGCGGCAGACTACAACGTCGAAGCGACCGAGCGCGGAATCGTTTTTATTGATGAGATAGATAAGATTGCCCGGAAGAGCGATAACCCATCCATCACGCGCGACGTGAGCGGCGAGGGCGTACAGCAGGGTTTGCTTAAGCTGCTCGAAGGCTCGGTGGTGAACGTGCCGCCGCAGGGAGGGCGCAAGCATCCGGAACAGAAAATGGTGCCTATTGACACTACAAACATCCTGTTTATATGCGGGGGCGCTTTTGACGGCATAGAGAAGAAGATAGCCCAACGGCTCAACACCCGCGTTGTAGGTTATACCGCCAACCGCGACCATTCGGGCTATGACCGCGATAACATGCTCCAGTACGTCAATGCAACCGACCTGAAAGCTTACGGTCTTATTCCCGAAATAGTCGGTCGCCTGCCGATTCTAACCTATCTGGAACAGTTAGACAGGACAGCTATGCGGCGAATATTGACGGAACCGAAAAATTCTATTATCAAGCAGTATGTCAAGCTATTTGATTTAGACAGGATAAAGCTCACTTTCGACGAAGAAGTTTATGACTACATCGTAGATAAAACAACGGAGCTGAAACTTGGCGCCCGCGGCTTGCGGTCAATAGTGGAGACAATAATGATGGACGCCATGTTTAATATGCCGTCCGGCACTCAGCGCGAACTGCACGTAACACTCGATTACGCCAGGGAAAATTTTGAAAATGCAGATGTGAACAGGTTGCAGATAGTAGCATAAAACAAGAATTTATGGCAAAAAAGACGACAGCCCAAAAGGAAGAAACAAAAGACGCAACCGAAGCCGCTGCAACCGCAACCGGAAAGAAACCGGCAAAAGCGAAAAAAGCCTCTTCAAAGACGTGTAAAAGTATCGAAGAAGTGAAGAAAAAGTTCGATATTGCAGCGTCTATGAAGTTGAATTTCGGTTTCGACAACTTCAAGGGCAACCAGAAACATATTATCGAAAACGTTCTTGCTGAGAAAGATACGTTTGTGCTGATGCCAACGGGCGGGGGCAAATCGCTGTGCTACCAGCTGCCCGCCCTGCTGATGCCCGGCACCGCTATCGTCATCTCGCCCCTGATAGCGCTGATGAAAAATCAGGTGGACGCGATGCGCAACTTCAGCGATGAAGACGGGATAGCGCATTTTATCAACTCGTCGCTTAACAAAGCGGCTATTGACGAAGTGAAATCTGACATTTTGTCAGGAAAAACTAAACTCCTTTACGTGGCGCCAGAGTCGCTGACAAAAGAAGAAAACATACTGTTTCTGCGCAAGTTAAACATCTCTTTTTACGCCGTTGATGAAGCTCACTGTATTTCGGAGTGGGGACACGATTTCCGTCCCGAATATCGCCGTATCAGGCCTATAATCAATGAGATAGGTGTGCGGCCGGTGATAGCGCTGACAGCTACCGCCACTCCGAAAGTGCAGCATGACATACAAAAAAATCTCGGAATGATGAAGGCAACGGTGTTCTCGTCGTCGTTCAACCGCCCTAATCTATATTACGAAGTACGTCCCAAAACAAACGATATTGAAAAAGATATAATTAAGTTCATAAAGCAAAACGAGGGCAAATCGGGAATCATTTACTGCCTGAGCCGCAAGGAAGTGGAAAAGTTTGCCGAAATCCTTCAGGCGAACAACATCAAAGCCCTTGCGTATCATGCGGGGATGGATTCGCAGGTGCGCTCCGCCAACCAGGATGCTTTCCTGATGGAGGAAGTAGATGTGATAGTGGCTACGATTGCTTTCGGGATGGGCATAGACAAGCCCGATGTGCGCTATGTTATTCATTATGATATACCTAAGAGCCTTGAAGGGTATTATCAGGAGACGGGACGCGCCGGAAGGGACGGCGGCGAAGGTCTATGTCTTGCCTTTTATTCAAGCAAAGATCTTCAGAAGCTTGAAAAATTCCTTCAAGGCAAACCCGTTGTAGAGCAGGAAATAGGGAAACAACTGCTGCTCGAGACAGCCGCTTATGCCGAAACGGCCTTGTGCCGCCGCAAAGTGTTGCTGCATTATTTCGGTGAAAAATATGAAGAAGATAATTGTTGTAATTGCGATAACTGCCTGAAACCAAAGAAAATGATTGAAGCAAAAGAGTTCCTCCTCACAGTGCTTGAGGCGATTTCGGCGCTCAAAGAAAATTTTAAAGCCGAATATGTAGTGGATGTGTTGATGGGAAAAGATACTTCCGACATTGTGTCATATCATCATAATGAACTTGAAGTATATGGAACCGGAGATGATGAAAATGAAAGACTGTGGATGGCTATAATCCGTCAGGCGCTGATAGCCGGCTACATAGAAAAAGATATTGAAAACTACGGTCTGCTGAAGATTTCGAAAAAAGGACGCGAGTTCGTACATAACCCCGTCTCGTTCATGGTTGTCAAAGACCATGAGTTTGACGATGACGATGACGGCGATGATGTTCCGTTACAGAGCGGCGCCTCGTGCGCTGTTGATCCCGAATTGTTTGCAATAATGAAGGATCTGCGGAAAAAAATGTCGAAAAAACTCGAAGTTCCCCCTTACGTGATCTTCCAAGACCCCTCTCTCGAAGCAATGGCTACTACTTATCCCGTTACGGTTGATGAACTTCAAAACATACCGGGTGTAGGAGCCGGTAAAGCAAAACGCTATGGCAAAGAATTTGTGGAAATAATTAAGAAGTACGTGGAAGAGAATGAAATTGAACGTCCCGAAGACCTGCGCGTCAGGACGATTGCAAACAAATCAAAATTGAAAGTATGGATTGTGCAGAGTATTGACAGAAAAGTGGCGTTAGACGATATCGCCATCAGTAAAGGGCTTGAATTTGACGAGCTGCTCGACGAGATTGAAACAATTGTCTATTCGGGTACACGCCTGAACATTGATTACTTCATTAACGAAGTCATTGATGAAGACCATATTGCGGAAATCTACCAGTATTTTAAGGAATCTGAAACCGATTCCCTCGAAACAGCCATCAAAGAGCTGGGAGGCGATTATACGGAGGAAGAAATACGTCTTATTCGTATTAAATTTATTTCGGAACTCGCTAATTGATAATAATTTGATATTAATTTTAAACGAATGTTTATGAAGAAAATTGCAGTTTTTTTATTTTTGGCCGCCGTTGCGACGACCGCCATCTCCGCTAAGGAGAAAAAAGACCCGATAGTTATGACTGTTGCAGGAAAGGACATACCCGTATCCGAGTTTGTCTTTTTTGCGAAAAAAGACAACAGCGTGGATTTTAACAATAAAAAATCCGTTGCCGATTATGTTGAATTATTTAAAAATTATAAGCTTAAAGTAGCTGATGCTGAGGCGCTTACAATCAACAAGGCGCCTAAGTTCGAACTCGAACTCGAAGACTACAAAAAGCAGTTGCAGGAGAGCTTCCTGTCCGACAAGGTCGGCGAAGACTCGGCAATGAGGGTTATTTACGACCGCTCGAAACTTATTCCGGGCTTCACTTATATAGTTTTCCGTTTTCGCGGCGAGGAGCTTACGGCAAAAGACACCGTAGCCCAATTTGAGAAGGCTCAGGCTGCTTATCAGCGCATTATGAACGGCGAGCCGCTCGATTCGGTCGGCACGGAACTGTCCACCGACAATCCGGGCATCGTTTACGGCAAAGTCGAATATGTTTATCCGCTTCAGATGATGAAACTGATTGAGGATAAGCTATATACGATGAATGTGGGCGAGATAATACCGCCGCTTCGTTCGATTTCGGGCTTTCATATCATGCGGTTGGACAGGCGGATTCCTAACCCCGGAAGGGTGCGCGTGGCGCATATCTTGGTGGGATACAACAGCGATGAGCCTTCCGATGAACTGAAAGCCGCCACCCTGCTCAGGGCTGATTCCGTTTATAATCAGGCTATTGGGGGCGCCGACTTCGCAGAGCTGGCTAAAACTTATTCCAACGACACTATTTCGGGCGCCCGCGGCGGCGTTCTTAACTACTTCGGGCTTGGAGAAATGGTCGAATCGTTTGAACAGGCCGCTTTCTCGCTTCAAAACATAGGCGACATAAGTAAACCGGTACAAACGCGATTCGGTTATCATATAATCAAACTGCTTGATAAAAAGACAGATATCCCTTATGAGGAGATGGAAAGCCAGATTTACGAGAACATGAAGCGGACGGAGCGCAATTTCGACCTCTATCGCGGCTTTGAAGAGAAGATGAAAGCGCGCCACGGATATGTTTTCTACCCCGAAGCATACGCCGAACTGAACGCTCTTGCGGCCGACTATTTCCCGACCGACACCAACTTCTACAAGAAAGCGACGCAGATGTTCAAAACGCTTATCACCCTTGATTCAATCAACTTCCCACAGGCGGAGTTCGCCGAATACATCTACTATAAAGCGCGTTCGGCCAAAACATATTCTCAGGATTTCCTGCAGGAAGTGTTCGACCTCTTCGTCCGGGACATCGTTACCGAGCTTGAACGGCGCAACCTCGAACGTGATTACCCCGAATACAACATGCTTGTTAAAGAGTATTACGACGGCATCCTGCTGTTTGAAATTAGCAATAAACGCATCTGGAGCAAGCCCGCCGAAGAGCAACCTGCTCTCGAAGCCGAATGGATCAAGGAACTGAACGAAAAATATCCTGTCAAAATCAACAAAAAAGTTGTCAAACAAATCAAGAAATATCTTTAACAAGATGAAGCAAAAGCGGTTGGTATATATTTTTGTATTCGGATGCGTTTGTGGTTTCGGATGTGGCGATTCGCAGTCTAAGTTTACGCAAAACGAAGAGTTGGTCAGGGTTAACGAATCCGTTCTTATGAGCGCCGAAGTCAAAAGTATGATACCGTCGGGCATCTCGTCCGCCGACAGTTTGATTCATGCCGAAAACTATATCAAGAAGTGGATTATAGACAAACTGACCGACGTTGCCGCTTACAAAAATATAGGCGACGACAGGGCTGAAGTTGACAGGTTAGTAAATGAATACAGGCGTTCCCTGATACGATACCGCTATCAGGAGCGGCTTGTCAAAGACAAAGTATCGGCAAACATAGGCGAATACGACAAACTGCGTTATTATGAGGAAAATAAAGAGCAATTCACTCTCAGTGAGAACCTTATAAAAGGATTGTTTCTCAAAGTGCCGGTGAACGCCCCAAAACTCGATGAGGTAAGAAAGTGGTACAGGGCGGGAAACGAAGATGCGCTTGAAAAAATCGAAAAATACAGCCTTCAAAACGCTGTAACATTCGACTATTTCAACGACCGGTGGGTCAGGTTTGAAGATTATGCGGTAAAGATGCCGCAACGCTTCACCGACCCCGCACGGTTCCTGCGTATTAATGACCATATTGAGGTCTCCGACAGCGTTTTCCACTACTTCCTGAATATCTCCGACAAACTGCTTGTCGGCAATATTGCGCCCTTCGACTATGTAGAGCCGCAGATTAAGAACATGCTGATTAACAGGAGGAAAATTGATTTCCTGAACAAATTCGGCGAAGAACTCTATAAAGACGCCGTCAAAAACGGCACTGTGAAGTTTAATACAAAATAAGGATAAAAGTATGATAAACAGAGTATTAACTATAGGATTATTAGCTTTTTTGACATCGTTCCACGCTATTGCGCAGAGGAATGTCATTGATGAAGTTATCTGGGTGGTAGGGGATGAGCCTATCTTGCGTTCGGACGTTGAAAACAAGCGCCTGTACATGCAAAACGAGAATATCCGTTTCGACGGCGATCCGTATTGCACACTGCCCGAACAGATTGCAGTCCAGAAGCTGTTTCTCAGTCAGGCGAAAGTGGACAGTATTTACGCAGATGAAAATAATGTGCTCCGTTACGTGGACAGATGGGTGAACATGGCCATCAATCGCGTCGGCTCGAAAGAGAAACTGGAAGAGTACATGGGCGGCAAAAAGCTGTCGCAGATAAAGGAAGAGCAGAAAAAAGTCATCCGCGACCAGCAGGTTGTCGAAGAGATGCAGCGCAAGATTGTGGGCGACATCAAACTGACCCCCTCTGATGTGCGTAAATATTTCAGCCAGATATCGAAAGACAGTCTGCCGATGATTCCCGCAACCGTTGAGGTTGAGATAGTTACGATGGAGCCGATCATCCCCGTGTCCGATATTGACGCCATCAAAGCGCGGCTTCGCGACTTCACCGAAAAAATCAACAGCGGGCAATATACCTTTTCTTCCCTCGCGCTGCTGTACTCCGAAGATCAGGGGACTGCCATTCGTGGCGGCGAAACGGGCTTCCTGTCGAAAGTGGAGCTTGACCCCGCTTTTGCCAACACCCTTTCAAGCCTCAACGACCCGACAAGGGTCTCCAACGTTGTCGAAACGGAGTACGGTTACCATATCATTCAGCTGATAGAGAAACGCGGCGACCGCATCAATTGCCGCCATATCCTGCTTCGCCCAAAAGTGTCTGACCAAGAGATGAACAAGGCTATCAGCCGCCTCGACACGCTTTACAACGACATCAACGACAACAAACTGACTTTTGAAGAGGCCGTCAGATACGTCTCGTCCGACAAGGATACGAGGAACAATAAAGGCCTGATGGTCAATAAGAACATGGAAAGCCGTAACTACGGAACGCCCAAATTCGAGATGGAAGAATTGCCGCAGGGGATGGGCGTAGTTGTGGACAGGCTGAAGGTAGGCGAGATTTCAAAGCCTTTCAAAATGAAGAACAGCGCCGAAAAAGACGTTGTCGCAATCGTTAAACTCAAATCAAGGATTAACGCTCATCAGGCTAATGTTTCCGATGATTTTCAGGAACTTAAGGCGATGGTGGAAGGCAAGAAACGGGAAGAAATCCTCAAGGACTGGATTGTCAGCAAGCAAAAGAGTACTTTTATACGTATATCCGACGAATGGCGAAACTGTGATTTTGTATATCCGGGATGGATAAAAGAGTGAAACATATTGTCGTTGCTACGGCGTTTTTAACATTTTTCACCGTTGCCGCCGTTGCGCAGGATGTTCCGACTGATACGGTTAAAAAGACTAAAGTCTATATGGAACATGCTGATGTTCAGTCATTTAACAAAAATATAGATGACCAGCGGCAGGTGATGCGCGGAAACGTTGTTTTTCGCCATGACAGTTCGTTTATGTACTGCGACAGCGCCTATTTTTACGAACAAAACCGTTCCCTTGAAGCATTTGGCAATGTGAGGATGGAACAGGGCGATACGCTGTTTGTTTACGGCGATTACCTCATTTATGACGGCAATATTGAACTTGCAAAAATGCGTTATAACGTCCGTATGGTCAGCATCCAGCAGGACAGCTCGGTCGTTACGCTCTATACCGACAGCCTCAACTACGACAGGCCTACTGATATAGGTTACTATTTTGAAGGCGGGCGTATCGTGGATGCTGATAATGAGCTTATTTCCGTTTACGGCCAGTATTCGACGGCAACCAAATTGGCTATTTTCAATGACAGCGTACGTCTCAATAACCCCAATTTCGTACTTTTTTCCGATACCCTGCACTATAACACCGACTCCAAAATCGCTACCATTCTTGGCCCGTCGGTGATTGAATCCGACAGTGGCATCATCCACACATCGCGCGGATGGTATGATACTCAGGCAAATACATCGTTGTTGCTCGACCGCTCGGAGGTGCTGTCGGGCAACCGTTTCCTTGTCGGCGATTCGCTCGAATACGACCGCGAAGCCGGTATCGGCAAGGCTTACGGCAATATGAGCATCCGCGATACTACGCAAAAGACCACTCTCACAGGTAATTACGGCTATTATGAAGAGAAAACGGAGTTCGCTTTCGCTACCGACAGCGCCCTCGCGCTCGAATATTCGCAGGGCGACACGCTTTTTCTGCATGCCGACACACTCGAACTTATAACCGTAGATTCCACCGCGCGCATACTCCGCGCTTATACGGGAGTGCGTTTTTATCGTTCTGATATTCAGGGAGTTTGTGATTCGATGCGATTTAGCACCAAAGATTCGGTGCTCCACATGTATGGAAATCCCATTTTGTGGAACGAAGATCAACAGCTGTTCGGCGATACGATAATTATCTATATGTCAGACAGTACCGTAGATCATGTCCATGTGCCGACATCGGCTTTCGTTGTCCAGCAAGTGGACACGGGTTATTATAACCAGCTCGGCGGCAACGATTTGAAGGCGTTTTTCAACGGCAAACAAATAGAACTCATTGAAATAGACGGCAATGCGGAGTCTATTTTTTATCCTCTCGAACAGGACAGCGCTATGATCGGGCTTAATTATACCCAAAGTTCTTATCTCTCTATGTGGCTGAAAAACAATAAGTTAGAACGCCTGAAGATATGGCCGTCGGCGATCGGTGATTTGATACCGATACCCGACCTCGCCCCCGAACAAAAAACTCTTAAACGTTTTGCATGGCACGCCGATATCCGCCCTGTTGACCGCCACGACGTCTTCCGGTTCTATCATCAACCGTCAGTTAAGGCTGTTAAGCAAAATAATTCGCCTTTGCAGGAATAAATTTTGAATTTTTTTGTACCTTTGTAGTCGTTTTTTACAGATTACAACGATAATTCATGGGAATTTTTCAATTTTATAATGTTCGCAAACCGCGACAGTTCGAGCACAAGCCTATTTACTTCGACCCGCGTAAAGAGGCGTTGGAAAAGCGCATCCATAAGGTGAAAGTGGAGCTTGGCGTGGAAGAAATGGACTTTGAGCAGTACAAGGAAGACATCAGGGGCAGCTTCATTGAAGGCACTTCCCACCTCAAAAAGAGCCGCGACAAGGGGGACGACGCCCATGCCCGCCTGTACAGGAACATGCGGCTGATACTCATAATCGTTGTACTGGGTGTGTTGTACTGGTATTTTTATCTCAGATAAAGAGGCTTATGAGCGATATTATACACTTACTTCCGGATCACATTGCCAACCAAATAGCTGCCGGTGAGGTCATTCAGCGCCCCGCATCGGTTGTGAAAGAGATGATGGAGAACTCCATTGACGCCGGTGCAAAAAACATTACGGTAAATATCAAAGACGCCGGCAGAACGCTGATACAAATTATTGACGACGGGAAAGGGATGTCGGAAACGGACGCGCGGATGGCTTTCGAGCGCCATGCTACATCGAAGATTTCTTCTGTTGACGACCTTTTCGCCTTGAGTACCATGGGCTTTCGCGGGGAGGCGCTCGCCTCTATAGCTGCGGTGGCGCAAGTGGAGCTTCGTACGCGCGTAAAAGGCGGAGAAACAGGCGTTTGTATCTCTATTTCCGGCTCAAACCTTGATTATGTCGAAGCGGCGGCCTGCAATGAAGGCAGCATTTTTTCCGTTAAAAACCTGTTTTTCAATGTGCCTGCACGACGCAAATTCCTTAAGACAAACGAGACGGAATTTCGGCATATACTCACTGAGTTTGAACGTGTTGCGCTTGCTTATCCCCACCTGTCTTTCAAGTTGCGGCATAACGATTCCGATATTTTCAACCTGTCGGAATGTATTCTTAAACAGCGTATTATTGATATTTTCGGTAAAGGTCTGAACCAGAAGCTGTTATCTTTAGATGTCCAGACTTCGCTCGTTTCCATACGCGGATATATCGGCAGCCTCGATTCGGCTAAAAAAACGTCTTCGGCGCTTCAATACTTCTTTGTCAACGGCCGTTACATGCGGCATCCGTACTTCCACCGCGCCGTGATGCAGGCTTACGAAAAACTGCTGCCGGCCGGCACTTCGCCCGATTATTTCCTGTATTTCACAATCGAACCATCTACAATTGACGTCAATATCCACCCTACAAAGACCGAAATTAAGTTTGAGAACGAGAAACCTGTCTGGCAGATACTCTTTTCGGCTGTGCGCGAGGTAATTGCGAAATCCAACGCCATCCCGACGATAGATTTTGACCTCGGCGCCGGCACTATTGATATTCCTGCCTACAACCCTTTGGGAGGCAATGTTTCAAAGCCGCAGCTGCACCTGTCAGGTAATTATAATCCGTTTGAAAAAAGCGTCTCAAGAGGCGGCGGGCATCCTTCCGACGACTGGAAAGCGCTTTACGAAGGGTTTGAAAAAGAGGCCGGTTCTGCCGACTCGGTCTCGGCGGTCTCTTCTGAAGCGGATGAAGAGGCAGAGGAGAGGGTAGGGGAGGGAGTTCCCATTCCTGCAGTTGATGCTTTATCAAATGATATGGGTAATGATAACAGCCTGTTTGTGAGCAATTTATCCACTCCCTGCTTCCAGTATAAAAATCGCTATATCATTACCCCGCTAAAATCCGGTCTGGTTGTGATAGACCAGCACAGGGCGCATGTACGCATTCTATATGAGCGGTTTATAGGAAATATTATCCGCCAATCGTCTGTGTCCCAGAAACTTATCTTTCCCGAAATGATTGATCTCACTGCAGCCGAAAAGGCAGTTTTGACGTCTGTTCAGGACGACATCCACTATCTCGGTTTCGAGATTGATTTCATGGGGGGCAACAGTTATGCCATTAACGGTGTGCCGGCTGACGTTACGGGCGTTAATCCGGCGACGTTGCTGAAAGAAATTTTCGCCGATGCAATCGAAAACGGTGTCAGCGGCAAGGAAAAACTTACTTCGCGGCTTGCCCTGACGCTCGCCAAGACCGCTGCCATCAGGGCCGGCAAACAGCTCTCTCCCGAAGAAATGGAGCAACACGTGGCATCGCTTTTTTCCCTCGAAACAAACGGCATAACGCCCGATGGATTGCCCATTTTGACAATTATTACGGATGAAGAAATAGAAAAAAGAATTAAATAATTATAAAAGATATGAAAATAAAACCATTTAAAGGAATACGTCCTCCAAAGGATATTGTAACTGAGGTACAGTCGCGTCCTTATGACGTGCTTAGTTCAGAGGAAGCTCGCGCAGAGGCAGCGGGCAATGAAAAGTCTCTATACCACATTATTAAGCCCGAAATAGATTTTCCGGAAGGGACAGACGAACATGATCCGCGCGTTTATGAGAAGGCGGCAGAAAACTTCCGCAAATTCTTAGATAACAGATGGTTAGTACAAGATAACAAAGAGCAATATTACATTTATGCCCAGACAATGAACGGCAAAACGCAATACGGACTTGTACTTTGCGCTTCGGTAGAAGATTATATGAGTGGTAAAATAAAGAAACATGAACTAACACGACGAGATAAGGAAGAAGATCGAATGAAACACGTGCGCATCAATAATGCAAATATAGAGCCTGTATTTTTTGCTTATCCTGACAATCAGGAAATTGATGCTATTGTTGCCAAATATACAGCAACCGTTCCCGAATATGATTTCACTGCTCAAACAGACGGTTTTCATCATTCATTTTGGATAATAAGTAATGATGCTGATATCAAGAATATTACTGCGCTATTTGCTTCCATGCCTGCAATGTATATAGCCGACGGGCATCACCGTAGCGCTGCTGCTGCACTTGTAGGTAATGAAAAGGCAAAACAAAATCATAGCCATCGCGGCGATGAAGAATACAACTACTTTATGGCAGTATGTTTCCCGGCCAACCAACTGACAATCATTGATTACAATAGAGTAGTAAAAGATTTGAACGGACTAACCGATGAGCAGTTTTTGCAGCAGATATCAGAAGATTTTGAAATAGAAAAGAAAGGCTCGGCGGTTTATAAACCATCCGGACTTCACAATTTTTCATTATACCTGAATGGCTACTGGTATTCGTTAACAGCTAAAAAAGGAGTTTATAACGACAGTGATCCGCTCGGAGTACTTGATGTTACTATCTCATCAAAACTTATATTAGATAAGGTATTGGGTATAAAAGATTTGCGCAGCGACAAAAGAATAGATTTTGTTGGCGGTATTCGCGGACTTGAGGAATTGAAAAGACGAGTTGATAGTGGCGAGATGCGCGTAGCGCTTGCGCTTTACCCTGTAACGATGCGACAACTGATGAATATTGCCGACACGGGAAACATTATGCCGCCTAAAACAACATGGTTTGAACCTAAACTGCGTTCAGGACTTATAATACACTCACTGTCATGATAAAAACTATTGTTTTTGATATGGGAGGCGTAATTGTGGACGTTAGACTTGAACGTGCAATTGAAAACTTCGTCCGTCTCGGCGTTTCAGACGCCGACAAGATGATGGACGCCTGCCACCATAAAGGAATTTTTATTGATTTTGAAAATGGAGACATTGATACAGAGGAGTTTTGTCGCCTTCTGAGCGCTCATGTCGGCAAACATATCAGCTATAAAGAAATTGAAAATGCATGGCGCAGCATTATAGACCCGCCTAAACAGTACAAACTTGATTTCATCAGCAAACTGCGTACCTACGGTTATAAACTTTTTATCCTTACAAACAACAACCCAATACTTATCAACTGGGCACGCACAAAAGGTTATTGTCCTGATGGTTTAGCGTTATCGGACTACTTTGACAAGATGTATGTTTCATACGAAATGAAATGCACCAAACCTGCTCCTGAAATTTTTCAACAAATGATCGCCGACGCCGGCATCTTCCCGTCCGAAACTCTATATATAGATGATAGTCAAGCGAATATCACCACAGCAGCATCACTCGGTTTCAATATTCTATTGGTAGAAAACGGTTCCGACTGGCGCCCGGCGCTTCAAGAATCACTAATTTAAGGTTATGACTATAGAACTGAATTTCAGCGTTTTATGCAATGAGGACTTATCGCCATCCGACGCACATTTGCGGGAAGCGGCTCTTGAAGCGGCTTCGCGTGCGTATGCGCCTTATTCCCATTTCAATGTAGGAGCGGCTGTGGCGCTCGCCGACGGCAACATCGTAACTGGCAATAATCAGGAGAACATCGCCTATCCGTCAGGTTTATGCGCCGAAAGGGTTGCGCTTTTTGCCGCAGGCGCTTCATATCCCGATACGCCCGTTACAGCCATAGCCATCATTGCCGTCAGTAACGGCGTCATACAAGATTCCGTATCCCCATGCGGCGTATGCCGGCAAACGCTGATAGAAACACAAACCCGCTACAAAACCCCAATAAAAACCCTGATGTGCGGCGCCAACCAAACAATCATATCCCATTCCGCAACCGATTTGCTACCATTGTGTTTTCGAATTCCTTAATTTGTTGCTTATACCGTTCCTTTGGGGTGAATTTTTGCAATTTATACCGTTCTTTTCGGTCTGATTTTTGTAATTTATACCGTTCCTTTCGGGTGAAAAATCAAAATTTTTCGCCAAAAATTTGGCGGTATGAAATTTAAATTCTACTTTTGTAACCTGTTCCGACACAAAAACGCCCGAAACGTCGGGCGGTCGGAGCGAACATTTTGAACAACAAGAAGCGTTTAAGAAATTTATTTTAAGTACATGACAAAAATTCAAAGATATTAAAATTGCAGATAGCGAGCGGATTATTGAGGTAATTGGCTATGGTTTCTAACCCGTATTTAAAGAGGCTTTTAGTGCGTTTGCTGTCGTTTTTGATT
>JAISTJ010000051.1 GCA_031272655.1 Tannerella sp. | reverse complement strand
TGGGACATCGACGCCCTCGCCGACGCCATATACGGCTTGATAACCTACCCCGCCCTGCACAAGTTCCTCAAAGACGAAGGCTTGCGCGAGGTCAACGAGATAAAATGGGAGAAAGCCGGACTTAAGGTGCGGGATGTTTATGACCAGACAATAGGTTATTAAGGTCTTCCGGGGTGTCTATGCCGATGGTTTCGTATTGAGTAACAGCTACTTTTATTTTGTAGCCGTTTTGTAGCCACCGGAGCTGTTCGAGGCTTTCCGCTATCTCTAACGAGGACTGCGGAAGGGCGGTAATTTCTTGCAGTACTGCGACTTGGTAGGCGTAGAGGCCTATATGTTTGTAGAACGTCTGATTATTAAGCCATTCCGAGCTTCTTTTTTCGCGCACATAAGGTATCACCGAGCGGCTGAAATACATCGCTTCGTTGCGGTTGTTGAGGACTACTTTAGGCGAATTGGGATTGAAAACGGTTTTTTCAAAATCGCCTTCAGGGTCGAACGCTTTGACTAAGGTTGCTATTTGTGTGCTTTCGTCAGCAGTGAAGCAGGTTTTAAGCAGTTCTATCTGCTCTGGGCGGATGAATGGCTCGTCGCCTTGGATGTTGATTACTACATCGTACTGCCCGTCCGTTTTGCATAACGCTTCGTAACAGCGGTCGGTGCCGCTGCGGTGTAACGACGACGTCATTACCGCCTTGCCGCCGAAAGCGGTTACGACGGACGATATACGTTCGTCGTCGGTAGCTACGACGAGTTCGTCCACCGTTCCGTAAACCTGCTCCCAGACACGCTGTATCATCGGTTTGCCGTTAATATCCGCCAACGGTTTACCCGGAAAACGGGTTGAGGCGTAGCGGGACGGGATTATTCCTAAGTATTTCATCACTTTATTATCTCAAACCGAGTGTAAGGGACTAAAGCTTTGGGAATTACGATTCCTTCGGGGGTCTGGTTGTTTTCGAGGAGGGCGGCCACTATTCGCGGCAAGGCGAGGGCGCTGCCGTTAAGAGTGTGGCATAGTTGCGTCTTGCGGTTGTCGTCGCGGTAACGGCACTTGAGGCGGTTGGACTGGTAGCTCTCGAAATTGGACACCGAGCTGACTTCAAGCCACCGTTTTTGGGCTGCCGAGAACACCTCAAAATCAAAAGTCAAAGCCGAAGTGAAACTCATATCGCCGCCACAAAGCCGCAGGATACGCCACGGCAATTCAAGCTTGCTGACTAACGATTCCACATAATCAACCATTTCCTGAAGCGACTGGTAGGAGTGTTCGGGGGTATCAATGCGGACAATCTCCACTTTGTCGAACTGATGAAGCCGGTTAAGCCCCCGCACGTCCTTGCCGTAAGAACCGGCCTCACGGCGGAAACAGGCGGAGTAAGCGGCGTTCTTAATCGGCAACGTCTCTTTTTCGAGGATCACATCGCGGTAGAGGTTTGTTACAGGCACTTCAGCTGTGGGTATCAAATACAGGTCATCAAGTCCGCAGTGGTACATTTGTCCCTCTTTATCAGGAAGTTGTCCTGTTCCGTAACCCGAATCGGCGTTGATGACGTAAGGAGGTTGAATCTCCGTATAACCCGCTTCACGGGCATTGTCGAGGAAGAAGTCTATCAGGGCGCGTTGCAGGCGTGCGCCGTAACCGGTATAGACAGGGAATCCGGCGCCGGTAATTTTCACTCCAAGCTCAAAATCTATGAGGTTGTATTTTTTTGCTAAATCCCAGTGTGGAAGCGCGTCATCGGGTAGGGTAGGGATAACGCCGCCTGTCTTTTCGCATACGTTATCATCGGCGCCGAAGCCCTCAGGAACAGAGCTGTGAGGCGTGTTAGGTATCAACACAAGCAGTTCCGCGATGCCTTTCTCCGCTTCCGTTTTGGCGTCGTCGAGCGATTTGCTAAGCTCTTTCAGCTCCGCAACCCGCGTCTTGGCGTCTTCGGCTTCGGCGGTTTTGCCCTCTTTCATCAATATTCCTATCTTACCGGATGCGATTTTGATTTCAGCCAGATTAGCGTCGAGCGACGATTGAGAGTTGCGCCTGACAGCGTCGAGGGCTATTATTTTATCTATATACTCGGTCGCGTCAAAATGTTTGACTGCAAGCCGACGGATTGTTTCGTCCCGATTATCGGTAATTGTTTTAATAGTCAGCATTTTCTCTAAAAATATTTACGTTTTGAGGTGCAAAAGTACATGAAATTTTTGAAAAATTCGTTATGCGGGGTATATTTTTTTCAATAAAATCTTTTTATTTCAAAAAAAATCACTAACTTTGCACCCGTCAAAAAAACAAAGAAGAAGTATTTTATTCAACTAAAAAATTTATAAACAAATGATTAAAGTAGGTATTAATGGTTTTGGTCGCATCGGACGTTTGGTTTTCCGAGCAGCACAAAAGAGAGATGACATTCAGGTTGTAGGTATCAACGACCTGCTCGACCCGCAGTACATTGCGTACATGTTGAAGTATGATACCATTCACGGACAGTTCACCGGCACTATAGACGTCAAAGACGGCGCCCTGATAGTCAACGGCAAGTCTATCCGCATCACGGCGGAGAAGAATCCCGCCGACCTCAAGTGGGGCGAAATAGGCGCCGAGTACATCGTTGAATCAACAGGTCTGTTCCTGTCTAAAGACAAAGCACAAGGGCACATTGACGCAGGCGGCAAGTACGTTGTCATGTCGGCGCCTTCAAAAGATGACACCCCGATGTTCGTATGCGGAGTTAATCTCGACGCTTATGTAAAAGGCACCCAGTTTGTTTCAAACGCTTCATGTACAACAAACTGTCTTGCTCCGATAGCAAAAGTCCTCCACGACAAGTTCGGTATCACCGACGGTTTGATGACAACTGTTCACTCTACAACCGCAACCCAGAAAACTGTTGACGGTCCTTCGGCAAAAGACTGGAGAGGCGGCCGCGCAGCATCCGGTAACATCATTCCTTCATCAACAGGCGCAGCTAAGGCGGTAGGTAAGGTTATCCCGTCGCTCAACGGCAAGCTTACAGGTATGTCAATGCGCGTTCCGACCCTTGATGTTTCGGTTGTTGACCTCACGGTTAATTTGGCAAAACCCGCCAAGTATGACGAGATTTGCAAGGCGATGAAAGAGGCTTCGGAAGGCGAACTCAAAGGTATCCTCGGATATACCGACGAAGACGTTGTATCAAGCGACTTCATCGGCGACGCCCGCACGTCAATCTTCGACGTTAAGGCAGGTATCGCTTTGACAGACACATTTGTTAAGGTTGTTTCCTGGTATGACAACGAATGGGGTTATTCAAACAAAGTGCTTGACCTCATCGCTCACATGAAGAAAGTCAACGGTTAATAAATATTCTTTTTCCATACTATTTAAAAATTAAAATTGGTTTAGCATGACCGCACCTTTTTACGGGGTGCGGTTTTTTTTCGCTAAAAAATTGGTTGTTTAAGAAAAAATGACTAATATTGCACCAAAATTTTAAATCAATTCGTATGAGTTTATTAGGAAAAATCAAGGAAAAAGCGTTCAATGAGTTTATAGATATCATTGAATGGCTTGACGATACGCAGGATACGATAATTTGGCGTTTTCCGCGTTATCAAAACGAGATCAAGAACGGCGCCCAGCTTACGGTGCGCGAAACGCAGGTCGCAGTGCTTGTTGACCAGGGCAAGTTTGCCGACATTTATCAACCCGGCAGGTATGAGCTTACAACGGCTAACATGCCTATACTCACCACTTTACGCGGTTGGAAGTATGGTTTCAACTCGCCTTTCAAAGTGGAAGTCTATTTTGTGAACACGAAGCAGTTCCTAAACCTCAAATGGGGCACCCAAAACCCAATAATGATGCGTGATCCGGAGTTCGGGCCTATCCGCATGAGAGCTTTCGGGACGTACTGTTTCAAGGTGGACAGCGACCCGACGGCTTTTATCAAGAATGTTGCAGGTACGGACGGAAATTTCACTACCGAAGGCATCAAGGAACAGTTGCGTAACTTCATCATCACCAAGTTTACCGACCATATCGCCGAGTCGCGGATTGCCGCCCTTGATATGGCGTCTAACCTGAATGAGTTTTCGGCCGCACTTCAGACAACTTTACACGCTGATTTTGAGGAACTTGGAATAGATTTAACAAAGTTTCTTGTTGAAAACATTTCATTGCCGGAAGAGGTCGAAAAGGCGCTCGACAAGCGTACCAGCATGGGGATACTTGGCGACATGACCAAGTACACCCAGTTCTCGTTTGCCGAAGCTTTGAAGGCGGGCGCCGAGAATCCTGCCGGCGGCGGCTCGCCTGCCGGAGATGCTATGGGCATGGGTATGGGCTTCGCTATGGCGGGTCAGATGGCGCAACAGATGATGAACCCGTCGGCTGGAGCCGCTACTTCGGCCGTTCCGCCGCCGTTGCCGCAGCAGAAAGCTTATTTTGTGGCTGTAAACGGCCAGCAGACAGGCCCGTTCACCGTTCCGGCGCTTCAACAGATGATAATGCAGGGGCAGTTCAGTCCGCAGTCGCTCGTCTGGACGCAGGGAATGACCAACTGGTCTTCCGCTTCCGAAATATCCGACCTGACAGCGCTGTTCGGCTCAGTTCCCCCGCCACCGCCGCCAAGCGTTTGATTTTTTCACCTGAAAAATAAAAATGGAAGAAATCCTGACATCGGAACATACCATACAGAGTAAATGCCCTTCGTGCGGAGGGTCGGTGGTTTATTCCCCTGAAAATGAGATGCTTATATGCTCATATTGTGCTCAAAAGTACCCTCTTGACCTCACGCCTGCCGTTATTCATGAAAACGACCTTGACGAGTGTCTCGCGCACCCCGAACTATACGAGCAGGCTGAAGACTACAAGCCGGAGGTAACATGCGGCCAGTGCGGCGCCACTACTACTTTCCCCGAAAACACAGTCTCTTTCGACTGCGCTTTCTGCGGCACGCCGATTGTTTTACGGGACGCTGTTACCAAACGTTCATGGAAGCCCGAATACATCCTGCCTTTCAAGATTGGGAAGTCCGCCTGCCTCGGATTGTTCAGGAAGTGGGTTTCTTCGCTGTGGTTTGCGCCGAATGATTTCTCGAAGACGTTGCTTGCCGACGAGCGGATGAAAGGCGTCTATTTGCCGTATTGGACGTATGACGCCGACACTCTTACGCGCTATTCGGGCGAACGGGGAGTGTCGCGCTCGGTCTCGCGGATGGTCAACGGACGGCGCGAAACATACGTTGTAACCGACTGGTATCCGGTTTCGGGCACGGTCAGGCATGTTTTCGACGATGTGCTCGTGCCGGCTTCGGAAAGTTTGCCACGCGATATTTCGAGCGTGTTAACAAACTGGGACAGAAAGAATTACGTAGCATATAGCGACCAGTTTGTACGTGGCTTCCTTACCGAACTGTACAGGCAGGATTTCAAAACATGTTTCCTACAGGCCAAAAAGCAGATGGAATCATATATTTCAGCCCTTGTAAGGTCGGAGATAGGAGGCAGTCAGCAACGTGTTTTTTCACAAACAGTCAAATATTCAAAAATAAAGTTCAAACACGTACTGCTTCCTGTGTGGCTCAGCGCGTACAGGTACGGCAACCGCGTGTTTATCTTCGCGATAAACGGTCGCACGGGGCAGGTTATAGGGCAAAGACCATGGAGCGCATGGAAGATAGCGATGCTTATAATTGCCTGTATTACAGCGCTTATAGTGCTGTTTGGACTCGCTTCGTAACATGCGTCGTAAAAATGAAAAATCCCGCACGGGGATACGGGACTTTTCACATTAACCATTAATAACCTTTTACCTATAAGAACTAATAATATGAAGAAGTATTACTTTTTCGGATGCAAAAATAATATATTTGTTTTATACAGAGCAAGTTTTGAGGCATTTTTTTAACAAATAGCTGATAATAATGTACAAAACGCCATATATCAGGTACAAAGTATTTATAATTAAATAATTAAAAACAAGATGAATATTAAAAACATTTTTATGGTAACAATCGGAACGGCGCTGTTTTTTTCTGCCTGTTCTAAAGAGGAAACAATGAAGTCGCTGATAGAAAGTCGTTTAACACAAGCGGCTGACAGTTATGTTCTTATGGCGGAGTCGCTGCTTGGCGAGCCAGACAAACTGCCGCGCACATTCGAGAATGGCAAGCTTGTAACGAGCAATTCGGGCTGGTGGTGCAGCGGATTCACGCCCGGCGTTCTGTGGTATCTCTATCAACACACCGGTGACGGCAAGTTCCTCAACTATGCCCGCAATTACACCTCACGCGTTACGAAAGAGCAGTTTAACACCGGCACGCATGACCTCGGCTTTATGCTCTACTGCAGCTTCGGGAATGGTTTCCGTCTCACCTCCGACGAGGAATATCGCGCTGTGATGCTTCGAGGCGCCGAATCGCTTATAACCCGCTTCAATCCGCTGATCGGGTGCATACAGTCGTGGGGCTCGAACGCCAAATGGCAGTTTCCTGTTATCATAGATAACATGATGAACCTTGAGTTCCTGATGTGGGCGTACAAAACGACCGGCGACGCTAAATACCGCGATATATGTATCTCCCACGCAGACAGGACTATACAAAACCATTTCCGCCCCGATTACAGCTCGTATCATGTTGTTTCTTACGATACTATCACCGGTCAGCCTGAAAAGAAAAATACAGGGCAGGGCTTCAGCGACGCCTCCGCATGGGCGCGGGGGCAGGCTTGGGGGCTTTACGGCTTCACAATGCTCTATCGCGAGACGAAAGAGCCTCGCTACCTTGAACAGGCTAAACATATCGCCGACTTCATCATAAACCATCCTAACCTGCCCGCTGACGGCATTCCGTACTGGGATTTTAATGCGCCAGACATCCCTGACGCCGAGCGCGACGCCTCCGCTGGGGCTATCATTTGTTCGGCGTTGATAGAATTGAGCGGGCTTGTGAAAGTGGCGGATAAAGATTTGGCTAACAAGTATTTATCTATTGCAGAGAAACAATTACGAAGCCTTTCGTCGCCTGCTTATTTCGCTGAACAAGGCACAAACGGCAATTTCATCCTGAAACATTCGGTCGGCTCACTCCCCGGCAACTCGGAAGTAGATGTCCCACTGACCTACGCCGATTACTACTACATAGAAGCCCTCCTTCGCTATTCCGCGTTGTAATCCCTACCGTTAAAGGGTTGATTGACAGTTATTAACAAATGCGCAAATAACTTTTTTTTGTGCAATTACCGCATGAAATTTGAAATTTCAAAAAAGGATAATTACTTTTGCCACAAAAAAACTGTTCTTTCGATATATAATTGCACAATAATTAAAAACTATGGATAACCCGAATTACTTTTGTTTGAAATGCCTTGCGCAGGGCGATGAGGAGGCTTTTGTGGCGCTTTACGGCAAGTATCACCGTATGGTATATTTTGCTGCGCTTAAAATGCTTCACTCCGAAGACGACGCCAAGGATGTAACACAGACAGTGTTTATGAAAGTTTGGGAACATCGCGGCAATATAAAACCGGAAGAGGATTTTGAAGCGTATATCGGCGTTATCTGTAGAAATGTGATTTTTGACCTGTTCAAGAAAGAAGCGCGGGAGGCGGAGATGAAACAGGAATTAGCATTGACGGCTTCGGAAGCGGATAATAGCGACGAGGACGATTTCAAGGAAAAATATTACAACCTGTTGCATGAGGCTATCGGTAAATTGCCTCCGCAGAGGCGCAAAGCGTTTGAGATTTGCAAACTGCAAGGGTATTCATACGACCGCGCCGCATCGAAACTTGGCGTCTCGCGTAGCGCTATACATGACCATATCGTCAATGCTAACAAGTTCATACGCGAATATATCGGCTCACACGGCGACATTTTCACTGCTATCCTCGTCGGACTGTTGTTTTGTTAATCAATTTTTGCCGCCATTTTTGGCGACGTGTGTTAAATTTTCTTAAAAACCAAGATTTACAACCCACCATTTTAGGGGTTTCAGAGTATATACTAATGTAAGACGAAAAAGATGAACGATTATTGGAAAGAATTATCGGAGCGGTTTCTCAAGAGGGAATGTACCGTTACGGAGCGCAGGCTTGTGAGACGGGCGTTGCGCGACGGATTGATAGATGACGACTTCAGGGCTGCCGTCGAAAGCCTCATGCAGTCTGATGAAATGACGCAATTTATTGATACACAGGGAGATGTGCCTGCCGAAATACTGCCGGATTTGAGACGTAAGATTGCGGAAGAAAGCAATCTTGGCAGGGGTAAAAGCTCTAACATGTTTACGAAAATTCCCGAATGGCTGAAGATTGCGGCGTCGGTTATTATTGCGGTGTCGGCTACGTGGGCTGTGATGCGTTATGATGACGGATTGAAACCTGCTGCTTCGGAGACGAAAGCCGTGATGCAGACAGTGCGCGTGCCGGCGGGACAGACGGTCAATATGACGCTTGCCGACGGTTCAAAAATATGGCTTAACTCTTCAACGGAGATGAAGTATCCCGGTCAGTTTGACGGGAACCGGCGCGAGGTTTGGCTTCGCGGCGAGGCATATATTGAAGTGGCGAAAAACAAGGATAAGCCTTTTGTGGTGCACGCAGGCGAATATGAGGTAACGGCGCTCGGCACGACGCTCAACGTGGAGGCTTATCGCGGCGACAGCGCTTTTGCGGTAACCCTGTTCGAGGGGATAGTTGATGTAACGAAACAGGGCGTGCAGCAGACAGTGCGCCTGCAGCCTGCGACAAGGATAAACGGCAATCTGCAGCAACCAGAAAAGATAACCAACACCGACCATTACCGGTGGCGCGAGGGGTTGCTTTGCTTCCGCGATACGTATTTCAACGATATAATGAAAAGTTTCGAGAACTGTTACGGCATCAGGATAGCAGTCGAGAACAAACGTGTATCGGGATACAAATGTACTGTGAAATTCCGTCGTAGCGAGGGCGTGGAGTACGCCTTGAAAGTGTTGCAAAAGGACGTACGGTTCCGCTATGTGCGTGATGAAGAAAACCAAGTGATTTATATCAGATAATCAGAGTATTAACTAAAGCCGAAATGCCTATGGAACAGGAGAAAAAATACTAAAAAAACGCCGGGGAACGGTTGCAGCGTCCACCGGCGGAAATTACCGAGAGTTTATTAACCCAAAGTTTTTTATTTAAATAACCAACAAAATTATGAATAAAATTTATAAGAACAAAGATATTAACAAAATTTATACAGTCATGAAAGCGACTTTTACAATGCTTTTATTAAGTACGAGTATGATTCTTGCCGAAAATGCTTATTCTCAAAAGGCGCGTGTATCAATGGAAATGCTGAACACGCAGATGGAAATCATACTGAATGAGATTGAAAATCAGACCGATTACCTGTTTCTCTACAATGGAGACAACATTGATGTGTCGCGCTATGTTTCAGTCAATGCGAAAGAGACCCCCGTTGCGGAAGTGTTGAACAATCTTTTTGACGGCACGGGCGTGAACTTTGTCATGGAAGGTACGCATATAGTCCTGACAAAGAAGAACAGCCGGAGCGACGAGAAAGATGCGCTTCTTGAAGCCGCCTCCAAACAGGCGAATATAGCCCCGCCCGGCAATGTAAGGAAAAGGAACGAAGCCCTGACCCGCCTGCTCCAGCAGCAAGGCAAACGCATCACCGGAACGGTTATTGACGAGGCCGGCGAGCCTGTTATCGGCGCCACGATTGCCGAGAAAGGCACGACTATCGGAACCGCAACCAACTCCGAAGGCATGTTTACGATTACGGTAACAGGCACCAACTCTGTGCTGCAAATATCCTATGTGGGATATATCACGCAAGAAATTACCGTAGGCAATCAGTCGTCGCTTTACATAACCCTTTTGGAAGATGTTCAGCGGCTTGAGGATGTGGTAGTTATCGGCTACGGCACCGTCAAAAAGAGAGACCTCACAGGGTCGGTAACATCGGTGCGCGCCGACGACATTCTCAAGACTAACAGCCCGACGCTCAATGTGGCGTTGCAGACCCAGATTCCGGCCGACGTCAAGTCAGGATGGCAACCGGGTGACAATCCGTCAATTGAGATTCGCGGTATCAATTCTATTACGGGCAGCAATTCTCCCCTGTGGGTGGTGGACGGTATCCCGATGCAAAGCTCAAGCGTGAACATCAACACTTACGACATTGCATCTGTTGACATCCTTCAGGACGCCTCTGCTACAGCTATTTACGGAGCGCGTGGCGCCAATGGCGTTATCATCATCACAACTAAACGCGCTGAAGCCGGCGAGCAGAAAATCACAGCAAGTTACAACGGCTGGGCGGGATTTGATCAGGCAACACGCAAGCCCGAACTTATGAACGGCAAGCAGTTTGAAGCATTCAAGCGCGCTGCATGGATCAACTCCGGCAAGGCTTCGGCATCGTCGCCCGACGAATCATTCTTTGACGCTGTTGAACTTGCTTCGTTAGCGGCAGGCACCGATACCGACTGGTTCGACCTTGTCTGGGGCGGCTCGGCTTTCGCTATGAACCACAACTTCACCCTTAACGCTTCAGGGCTGAAAACAGGTACAACCCTTTCACTCGGGTACCTCGACCAGAGTTCGCTGATTCCCACAGCCGGCTTCAAACGTTATAACCTGAATTTCAGCAATGAATACAAATTCTCCGAAAGACTGAAGTTTAAGACAAAAATTCTCGGTTCTTACACTAAGAATGACCATTATCCGGGCGCTGTTGATTTCGTTTATCAGCTTTCGCCCCTCGGCACCGCTTACGACGAAGACGGCAACCTCAAACTCTTTTCCAATCCGGGCGAAGTGCTTGTTACCAACCCCCTGATGGAAGCGGAAAACAGTCAAAATGAAGTATGGGAGTATGGCGCAATAGGCTCAGCATCAATGGAATGGAGGATTTGGGACGGACTGAAATACGAGATCTCTGTAGGTGCGGATTTCACTACAACCGATAACGGCAGCTATCAGGGCAGTGAGACGTACGCCCGTAAAGGAGGCTCACCTTCAGCAAGTTATACGACGTCCACAGCTATGACAACCTTGCTCAACACAGCGCTTTCGTATGAAAAGCAATTCGGCGGCATCCATCAGATAGGCGCCATGATTGACTATTCGGCTGAAAAATATTTCTCGCGCGGCTCGTATATTAGCGCTACCGACATGTATTTTGACGCCCTTTATTACAATCTCGAATCGGCATCAACTATCCTTGGCAAAAGCACATCGCTGACTGAATGGGCGCTTGAGTCATATCTTGGCCGTCTGAACTATACCCTGATGGAGCGTTATCTGTTGACTTTCAGCTTCCGCCGCGACGGTTCTTCCCGCCTTCCCGAGGGCAACAAGTGGGTGCAGTACCCGTCTCTGTCGGTTGCATGGCGTCTGTCGGAAGAGCCATTCATGGCTTCTTTGAAAGATTCGTTCCTCGACAACCTGAAGATCCGCCTCTCGTGGGGTAACAGCGGCAACATGACAATTAGCCCGTACTCTACTCTCGGACGCCTCTCTACAACATACTACGCATGGGATGAGACAGGAGTGATGGGAACAATCCCAAGTTCTATACCTAATAAACAGTTGGTTTGGGAGAAAACAGCGGAATACAATTTCGGTCTTGATTTCAACCTGTTTAAGAGCCGTTTGAACGGCACTCTTGAGCTGTATGACAAGAATACCGACGGACTTATCATGTCGCGTAACCTGCCCCAGACCTCCGGTTTCAGCAGCTATCAGCAAAACATCGGTAAGACCCGCAACCGAGGAGTGCAGCTTCAACTCAAGGGCGACATCATCCGCAACCGCGATATAGTCTGGAATGTAGGTTTCACTTTCTACAAAAACAAGAACGAAATTATAGACCTTTACGGCGACAATAAAGATGATGTCGGCTCAAACTGGTTTATAAGTCAGCCCGTTCGCGTGTGGTACCTGTACGATTTCGTAGGCGTATGGCAGGAAGACGAAGTTGAGCTTGCGGCAAAATACGGCGCCAAACCCGGTTATCCGAAATTTCGAGACGTAACAAATCCGTCGGACGGCACTATCCGCATCAATCCTGACGAAGACCGTGTTGTAATCAGCAAGGAGCCTAAATGGATAGGCAGCTGGAACACAACCCTGACTTACAAAAACTGGGATTTGTACATCAACATGAATACCCGTCAGGGACAACTTGCCGCTTCAAATGTCCACTTGGCGGGCGGCGGCGATCCTGGACGTTACAATGTCATCAACGAAAACTACTGGACGCCTGAAAACAAGTCGAATACAGACCCGGCGCCATGGGCGGCAGGTCGTTATGCCAATTTCGGCAGTTCGGACTGGTGGCTTAGGGACGTTTCTTTCGTCCGTCTGTCTAACATCTCGCTCGGATACACTCTTCCAAAGGATATTTCAAAGAAAATCCTTTCTGACTATGCAAAGATTTACATCAATGTTACAAATCCGTACGTTTGGTCGTCATACAAGGGTCAGGATCCGCAGGTTACGGATCCGGGAACATATCCTGCTGTAACGTCTTACCAACTGGGAATAAATCTTAATTTCTAACGATTAAAAAGATATAACAATGAAAAAGATATTTTTATCAATATTTATGATTTTTGCCCTCCTGTTTGCCGGATGCGTTGATTTAACCGAACATCCGATGTCAGTACTTACACCGGGAGGCTATTATACTTCCAAGCAGGGCATCGAAACCCTTGTTTATTCTATCTACTCAAAGATGCGTTTCCTTGGCGGCGGCACTCATTTCTACCGTCTTACGCAGATGGGGACGGATGTTTGTCAGGCAGGTCTCAGTTCGCACCCTAATCTGGAAGACAACTACCAGATGGCGCCTACCGACGGCCCGTGCACAAGCTTTTGGACTGACGCTTACACAGTTATCAATGCCTGCAACTATGTTACCGACTATCTGCCGCAGGTAGAAGATATGACCGATGCGGAAAAGAAAGGACGTGAGGCGGAAGCGCGCTTTTTCAGGGCTTGGATGTATTATCACCTGACAATGCAGTTTGGCGACGTACATTACAGTACAGAAGCGACCCTTGACGTTGAAACGGAGGCTAACCGCACCCCTGTCAATACTATCTGGGACGAAAGTATCTATCCCGACCTTGAGTTTGCCGTTGCCAATCTGCCGGCTAAGCAGGCTGACTACGGACGTATTGACCAGTGGTCTGCTAAGTTCTTCCTCGCATACGTATTGCTGTCGGATATTCGTGCTACAAGTACGCACTTTTCGCGTGCAGCCCAGCTTACAACCGATATCATCAACAACTCTCATTATGAGTTGCAGCCGACCCGTGCGCTTGTTTTTGACGAAAACAACGAGCATAACAGCGAGATAATGTGGAGCATACAGTTTCCGCAGGATGAACTCTATCTTCAGGGAGGTAATTACTCGCACCTGATATATGTTACTTCCTATCAGGAATGTCCGGGCATGACCCGCGTCGTTCAATACGGTCGTTCTTATATCCAATTCAAGCCGGTGCCTGCCTATTTCGATCTCTACGACGAAACTATAGATTCGCGTTATGAGGCTTGGTGGCTTGACACATGGCTTTGCACGCTCCCCGGCACTTATACCATCAAATCAGGCGATGTTACCCGCACCGTTACTTATGAGTACATGGTAGATACTACGATTGTGATGCCTAAACGCGCATGGTCGAAAGAGTATATAGACTCGAAGCCTTACCGCGTGTTTAATCCCGAACTCGAACCGAATTACGGCGCTAACTACTATAACCAGGACTTGCGCTACTATCCAACACTGAAGAAGTTTATGGATGGCAAACGCACGACTGCCAATGAAGCCCGCGGTAATCGTGAATGGGTAGTATTCCGTTTAGCAGAGGCTTATCTGCTTGCAGGCGAGGCTTATTTCCGTATGGGACAGGCTGATGAGGCTGCAAAATGGATTAACGTGATACGTCGTAATGCCGCTTATCCGGGCAAGGAAGACGCTATGACCATTACCGCAGCCGACCTCTCGATAGATTTTATTCTTGACGAGCGCTCACGCGAACTTTTTGGCGAAGACAACCGTTGGGAAGACCTCAAACGGCTCGGTAAACTGCCGGAACGCGCCCTTCTCAACCCGAATGTTACGGAATGGAAGGATTATTACATGCTACGGCCTATACCGCAAAGCCATATAGACCGCTGTACTAACGACTACCCCCAGAATCCGGGGTGGTAATGTTTTGTTCTCCTGAATAAGGACATCAGATTGACGAAGCCCGTCATTGCGAGGGTTTAACCCGAAACAATCGCTTTGTTTGCAATGACGGGACTTTGTCCCTGATGTGATGATAATATACAACCAACATCAAACTTTAAACGTCAAACAAAATGAAAAGAAGAACTTTTATCAAACAGGGAATAGCCGGAAGTGCAGGCCTGCTGTTGCCGAATGTAGCTTTCGGGACGCCTGCACATCCCATTAAAGGCGCTAATGAGCGTATCGGAGCGGCCGTTATCGGTGTGCGCGGCATCGGGCAGTCGCATATCAATTCTTATAAGAAAATGCCTGATGATGTGCGTATTGTGGCTTTGTGCGACTGCGATACGGAACCTCTTGGCATCGAACTTGCAAAGCTTGAAAAAGACGGTATCCATGCCAAGAGTTATCAGGATTTGCGTAAACTCCTTGAAGACAAGGATGTAGATGTTGTTTCTATTGGTATGCCGAATTATTGGCACGCATTGGCGACCGTCTGGGCTTGTCAGGCAGGCAAGCATGTGGACGTAGAAAAGCCTGTGTCGCACTGTATCTGGGAAGGGCGTAAGATGGTAGAAGCCGCCCGCAAATACAAACGCCTTGTGCAGGCAGACTTAGACACCCGCTCTAACACAAGCGTCGCCGCGGCTATAGACTATATGCGGCAAAATCTCGGAAAGCCCGTTTATGCCCGCATAGTAAACTACAAACGTCGCGAAAGCATCGGCAAAACGATGGGGCCGGGACGCATACCGCCGACATGCGACTATAATCTTCACAGCGGCCCGATACCGATGATGCCCCTTCCGCGCAAAGAGCTTCATTATGACTGGCACTGGCAATGGCATACGGGTAATGCCGAGTTGGGAAACAATGGTCCGCATCAGCTCGACATGCTGCGATGGGCGCTCAACAAAACAAACGCCCCGAGCCGCGTTATCAGTTTCGGTGGGCGTTATGGATATACCGATGACGGTAATGTGCCTAATACTCAGGTCGTTTGGTACGATTATGACGGCTTGCCGGTTATCTATGATTCGCGCGGACTTGGCGAGAAAACGGGCATTGATAATATGGACGGATTCACCGGCGTTACTGTTACAGGAAAAAAAGTTATCCATCCTTATCGCGGCAACGCTCACTGTAATATATGGATTTTTTGTGAAAATGGCTATTGGTCAGGCAGTTCGATATACGACAACGATGGCGTTTTAGTCAAGAATTTCGACGAGCCGCGCGTAGGTCCGCAGTTCAATTTCATAAAAGCCGTCAAGAGCGGCAAACAGGAAGACCTGCGTACAGACATCCTTGAAGGCCATCTGTCGGCTATCCTTAGCCATCAGGGGAACATCTCGTATCAATGCGGTCAGCAGACTTCACTTGATGAGCTTCGCAAAACGGTCGGCGCTTATCCGCGCCTTGAAGAAGTCTTTCTCGGATTCGAGGAACATCTTCGCATGAACGGCATAGATCCCGCCAAAGAAGCTATTTTCCTTGGCCCGGAACTGACTTTCGACTCTCAGTCCGAACGCTTCACCGGCGCCCACAGCGAACATGCAAACCTCTTCCTGAAAGATCCCTACCGCGAACCTTTCGTCATTCCCGAAAAGGTTTGATTAAAAAAAACACCAAAAAGGTTGGATATCACTATTTTATTTATTATTTTTGCCATGATTTAAAAGGCTAAACATTTACAGTTATGAAATTATTTATGATGCTGTTGTTATCGGCAGCGGTTTATGGTCAGAGTGTTGTGCCGGAGGGAGCAAAGGCGTTGTTTAACGGCAAAGATTTCACCGGATGGAATATCAAACCCGACGGCAGCGCGTGGAAAATAGAAGATGGCGGCGTGCTGCACTGCTACGGGAAACCGTCGGAGCCTTATGTCATACTGACGGACGGTGAGTACGAAAACTTTGAGCTGTGGCTTGAATTTCGCATGTCGCACGGCTGCAACAGCGGTGTGATGGTGCATCAGCCCGACCGCGGATGGGGCAGAGAATCGCGCGTGGGCATGGAGCTGCAGGTCAGCGATGACGCCGGAAAAGAGGCGGGTATTCATTCCTGCGGCGCCGTTTACAGCGTCATTCCGCCGCTCGTCAATGCCGTCAGACCTGCAGGCCTTTGGAACTCGTACCATATCATAATTGACTGGCCGTTTTTGCTAATCGAACTAAACGGGCAGACCATCCAGAACGTCAACCTTGATAATTATCCGCAACTGAAATACCGCCTCAGGAAAGGGCATATCGGCTTGCAAAACCATGGCAAAGAAGTCGAATACCGCAACATCTTCATCCGCGAATTGCCGTCGAAAGAGCCTGCTTGGAAAGCGTTTTTCAACGGCAAAGACCTTAGCGGATGGGAGCAGGTCGGCAATGCCCGCTGGTCGGTCGTGAACGGCGAACTGACAGCTACAGGCGGCGACGGTTACTTGGTGTCGAAAGACCCCATTGATGCGGGCTGCGAAGTGCAAATCTTCACAGCTAAGAAAGGCAACCGCGGCGTCAGCGGCGTTTATTACGGATGGCAGAACGAGACTATAAAAGGCTATCTATCAGAGTTTTATGATGACAGCGCCGATGTAAAACTGCAATACATGGAGCATAATTATTATTTGACCCAAATCATCAATTATCCGACTGAGACGACGGTTTTTCTGAATGGTATTGAAATTCGGAAAAATACTTATCGCGTAAACGCCAAAAGCGGCAAAATAGCTATCTTTCATTCTGCTACTGACCCTCAATTACGTATTCCTGTTATTCGGATTAAGCCGCTTGAACCGCTAAATTTGAAGAAATGAAAAATTTTTATTTAGCAATATTCATTCTGGCGATAACACCTGCAATCGCCCAAAACGCCAACCTTTTGAGCGGAAAATACACAACGCAGCAGTTGGAACAAATCCTTATCCCGAGGCGCGATTGGAAGCCGTTCCCGCCGATTGACGACCGAGCGGGTTGGGCTAAAGCCGATACCGCGATGCTGAACGCCTGCGTCCGCTTCGCTAATGACAGTATAGAATACAACTGGCCTACTGTCCCTGCAACCCTTTCTCTGCTCTTTATCCGTGAAGGCAACCGTCATAAGTATCAGGAAATCAGCTACAACAAACGCATAATACTCGCCACAATGCTTGAAGCCGAGATAGCGGAAAACAAAGGGCGATTTATTGACCCGATAATCAACGGGGTATGGTCTATATGTGAAGAATCGTGGTGGGGTGCGGCGGCTCACCTGCCGCAGACGCAGGAATACTCCGGTTTAGCAGATGTAACGCAGCCGTTCGTTGATCTATACTCTGCCGTTACAGCGGGCATTCTCGCATGGACGGATTTTTTCCTTGGTGAAAAATTGGACGCCGTATCGCCGCAACTCCGTAAAAGGATACGTTACGAGATAGATTTCAGGGTGTTGCAACCGCTGATGACACGCCATCACAGCTGGATGGGGACGCTACCGACAGACAAGCAGGCAAACAACTGGAACCCATGGATATGTTCTAACTGGCTGACCTGCATATTGTTAATGGAAAACGACAACGCCCGCCGCGCAGAGATGCTTTCAAAATTGCTTAAAACCCTCGACGCCTTTATGAATCCATACCCTGAAGACGGCGGCTGCTCGGAAGGTCCGGGCTATTGGGGAGCGGCTTTCGGCGCATTGTTTGATAATGTGGCGCTTCTCAACCTTGCCACTAACAATGCCTTTGATTATGTGCTTGAAAATGAGAAATTTCGTAACATGGCGAGATATATTTACCGTGTTCAAATCAGTGAAAAATATGCGGTAAATTTTGCCGACGCGCCGCCATGGATGGCAGGTCTGAATAATTTTGGATTTCGTATCGGCAAAGCGATAAAAGACAACGACATGATGCGTCTGGCGGCATATTACCGCACTACGGGCTTCAACCCCAACTTCGTGCGCAGCCATTTCGCACGCGACTTCTTCGATATGTTCGTTCAGGACGAGATACGTACCGCGCCGCAGGGGTTGTTGCTGCCGCAAAACTGGTGGTTTCCCGACTTGCAGGTGGCTGTAGCCCGCGACAAAGGCGGCACTTCAAAAGGCTTTTTCATTGCCGCCAAAGGTGGACATAACGCCGAAAGCCATAATCACAACGATGTCGGCAACTTCATTGTCTATTACGACGGTTTGCCGTTGTTGATAGACATCGGCAGTCCGCGCTATACATCAATAACTTTCACCGACCGCCGCTACGAGATATGGAACCTCTGTTCCGACTATCATAATACTCCGACAATCAACGGAATAAACCAAAAAGACGGCAAAGAGTTCGCCGCCAAAGATGTTCACTTCACTCAAAACAAGTCTTCATCAGCATTGTCGCTTGATATATCCAACGCCTATCCTGCGGAAGCGGGTGTGAACAGCTGGCGCCGCACCGTTACTCTCAATCGCGGTAAGAATGTGATTATCAGCGAGAAAATAGATTTGGAAAAAGCGGAAAACGTAGCGCTTCATTTTATGACATGTCTGCCGGCGGAAGTGTCCGGCAAAGGTGAGGTAACTCTCACATCCACAGGCGCTGACGGCAAAGAACAGCGTTTTCTGTTGCGTTTCGACGGTAACAAATTCACAGCTGAAGTAGAGAAAATCCCGCTCACGACCCTGTCCGACGATGGTGTACGCTCAAGTTGGGGCGACAATATCCGTCGTATTAACCTTAAAGCCCTCAATCCCAATAAGATAGATTCTTATAAGGTTGAGATAACTCAAACTTTGTGATAATCCGGAAAATTGACAGAAATAAAAATAATATGAAGAAAAAATTTATTATCAGCTTGCTTGCGGTAGCAGTTTCGATTCCTTTGTTTTCCCAGAACGCTACGGTGGACGACCCCGTGCCATTGGCGCCTAAAGAATACCGTCGTCCCGAAGGCTACGACCCTGTCCCGTTTCGTTACAAATACACCTTGCAGGACATGCGCGACAAGTTTTCGGACGACGTTATGTCGCTTGCTGCAACGGAGTACCAAAAACTCGTTGAAACAAATGAGAAAGGCAAATGGAAGCCGACGCCCGAATCAATAGACCAACACCCTACGCCCTCGTGGTTTGAAGACCTTAAGTTCGGCATGTTCGTGGATTGGGGGCTGTGGTCGGTAGGAGCTTACGCCACAAAGATGGAACACGAGGCGATGTACCCCGACTGGTACGAGTACCGCATGGTGGACGATAATCGTCCTTACAAAGACAACCATATAAGCCTCATTCCGTACCACCACAAGAACTGGGGCAAAGACGTCGAGCGCGGCGATTTCATACCCCTCTTCACTGCCGAGAAGTACGACCCCGATTGGTTAGTGAAGTTCGCCTACGACTGTGGTATGCGCTATTTGATACCTTTTTGCAAACATTTTTCCGGTTGGTGCCTGTGGCCGTCGTCATATACGCACATGGACGCGGGCGACCGTATGGGGCGCGACCTTGTCAAACCGCTTGTGGACAACTGCCGTAAGCGTGGCATGAAGTTCGGCTTCTACTACTGCACCCAGGAGTGGGAGTACCCGCTTATTGCCGACGATGGCAGTTACCGCTTCCGTACATGGTTTCGCGGCAATACGAACCTCGTAGAGTACGACCCCGCGGCCGACCCCGCGACCCCGCAGGCTAAGACCTCGCTCAAAGATTGGGAGAACATTATACCCGGCAAGGTGCCGGTGCGCGATTTCCTCAAAGACTATCTCATACCGCAGGCGGTAGAGTTCATCGACCGCTACGACCCCGACATAGTGTGGTACGACGGAGAATGGACTTCCTCCGTACATGAGCTTGGCAGCTACGAGATTACGGCTTACCTTTACAACCATGCCGAAGGTCGCAAGGAAGTAGCGGTGAACGACCGTCTCGGCAGAGACGACAACAACAAACAGATGCGCCACCGACGAGGCGATATCTATTCCAGCGAATATGGTTACGGTAGCGGCTATCGCAACCTCAAGAACCACGCTTGGGAAGAAAATCGCGGCATCAGTCAGTCTTTCGGCTTCAACTGGGAAGACACGGAAAAGAACGTCATCACCGATGAAGAGTTAGTAAAGATGTTCGTCGAGGTCGTCTCGCATGGCGGCAACCTGCTGCTGATAGTTAATCTCGACGGCAAGGGCGCCCTCCCGAAGATACAGGAAGAGCGTCTGCGCACTATCGGCAAGTGGCTGAAAATAAATGGCGAAGGTATATACGGCACCCGTAAGTACTCCACTATCAAGGAAGAAAACATCCGCTATACCCGCACGAAAGACAACCGGACTGTTTTTGCGCACACTCTCGGCTGGCCGGGCAAACAGTTACAGCTCAAAGCTGTTAAGCCCGCCGAAGGCTCGAAGGTCTATTTGCTCGGTTACAAGAAACCTTTGCAGTGGTCGCACCGAGACGGAGTAACGACAATAACCCTTCCCGACGAACTCCAAACGCCGAAGAAACGTCCATGCGAATATGCTTACTCGTTTAAAATAACTCCGTAACAAACGCAGGGAAATATTTTTCCACAAAAAACCCATTTAATAAGAAAAAAATCGTATCTTTGTAATATTAATTCTTAATTATCAAAAAATGAAACATCTTATTATCCTTATTTTCAGTGCATTAGCGATACAAGCGTATTCGCAGGTAACAATAGTCAGGGACGCAAAGGGCAAGGTTGAGACTTACGTAAAAGTGAGTCCTGTGAAGCCTGAGATTGAGCATTATGACGCTTTTGTTTGGCAATCGGAGACGCCTTCCGACTGTCCGTTTCCGCAGTCTTCGGACTTTAGTAAAATCCGGTTTCTCGGATTGAAGAGCGGTTTCCATTTTGCTGACACATGGTATCCTACGTGGGGCGACGATGATATTCTTTATTCGCCTTATACAGACGGCTCATGCTGGCGTTTGGACGGTTCATACGATAATGCGTGGAGTATGGGCGTTGCCGCCAA
>JAISTJ010000109.1 GCA_031272655.1 Tannerella sp. | reverse complement strand
TAGAAACCGTGCGGTTGAACACCGCTACTGTGAAACCTTTGCTTTCCATATTCAGCACAAGGTTTTCTCCCATTACTGCCAGTCCGATAAGACCGATGTCTGCTAATTTTTCCATTGTTTTTTTATTACTTTAATTAGAATTTTGAGTGCAAAAATATAAAATAATCGGCTTTTTTTTGCTTAATGAAGTTGAAAAACGCTATTTTTGCCGAAAAATTTTGCATAAATGTTAGATAAGGTTATTTACGGAAATACCGTTGAAGATTGGGCTATTTCATTGCTAATCATTGTTTCGGCTATCGTTCTAAACAAACTGGTTGCCATATTGTTTAAAAATGTCATCAGGAAAATTACTGCGAAGAGCAAAGCTGTTTTCGACGACATCATTGTGGATGCGCTCGAAAAGCCTCTGCTTCTGGGGATTATGCTGTTTGCGCTATGGATGGCGATTGACCGTCTTCAGATAAACCCGGATTACCTGAAGAATATAAACAAATCGTTCACCATACTTATTGGGCTGAATATCACGTGGTTATTTGCAAGTTTCGCTTCAAAACTGATTGAAGAAGAGGCCGAAGAAGAAAAAGTAAAGAAGAAAAAAGGGAAGTTTTATATTGATTCCAAGCTGTTTCCGATGATTAGGCGGGCGATTTTGATAATCGTCTGGATGATTGGCTTGATAACGACCCTTCACATGGTAGGCATTGAACTTCAGGCTATTATCGGTGCGTTGGGGATAGGCGGCGTGGCGGTGGCGTTTGCGGCGCAGGACACTCTGAAGAATATCTTCGCAGGACTTACTATCCTGACAAGCAGCTCATTCCGGCTTGGCGAAGTCATTAAAGTGGACGCCACCGAAGGGACGGTCGTTGATATCGGCATCCGCACAACAAGCATCCGCACTTACGACAAGCGGTTAGTGCTTATTCCCAACTACAAACTTACTGATTCAGTGATAACTAACATTTCTTCCGAACCTGGACGAAGGATAGTCATGGAATTGGGATTAACATACGACACTGCCCCCGAAAAGATGCAGGAAGCGCTCAAACTGCTGAGGGAGATACCCGAAAAAATCAAGGAAGTGAAGTCGAAAGACCTGATTGCCTCGTTTACGGACTACAAGGATTCGTCCCTGAACATTACTTTTATTTATTTCATCAACAAAACTGCGGATATATTCGAAACAAGGTCAAAAGTCAATTCCGAGATACTTGAATCGTTCAACAATGCCGGACTAAACTTCGCTTTCCCGACAAGCACCGTTTATATCGAAAAATAATTTGCATTATGCCGTTAATTTTCATCACATTACTGTCTGTTTATCTGCTTGGCAATGTTTACATTTTTGTCAAGGGTATCCATGCGCTGGCGCATTTTCCGTTATGGGTGCGGGGTGTTTACAGCGCCGTTTTCTGGTTGTGCGTTTTGATGCTGGTTATTTCTTTCGCTTTCCGCCATGCAAGCCAGCAGTCGTTTTTCTTCGGGCATATCCTCTTCAGGACAGGCTCCGGATGGCTCGTCTTCACGCTCTATATGATAATTTTTCTCGCATGCACCGATCTTGTCAGACTTTTCAACCGTAACTTTACTGACGGCTTCGTGATTTCTTTAGTCCTGACAATCATTGTGTTAGCTTATGGGTACATCAATTCCCTGCATACTAATAAACAGGTTATTAACATAGTTCTTAACAAACCGCTGAAAGACGCAAAACCGCTGAAAATCGTTGCCGTAAGCGACCTGCACCTCGGTCTCGGCACCGATATGAAGTTGCTGCACAACAATATAGACCTTATCAACGCCGAAAAACCCGATGTGATACTTATCGGCGGCGACTTGTTTGATAACAGTGTGGAGCCTGTTGTTGCCAAAAATATGGACTTGGAACTCAACCGTTTGCAGGCGCCACAGGGGATATATTTCTGCTTCGGCAACCATGACTATATGAGCGGCGCTGCAAATTGCGAAAAGTTCATCAGTGAAAAAACCGATTTCCGGATAATCCGCGATACGGTTGTAACCCTCGAAAACGGGTTACAGATACTCGGACGCGACGACCGCCATAACCGCAAACGTCTTTCTGCCGGCGAACTGCAACGTTTAATAGACCCCGCCCTGCCTCTTGTAATCGTTGATCATCAGCCTGTTGCGCTTGGAGAGGCTCAACAGCTCGGCGCCGACCTCCAGTTCAGTGGCCATACGCATCATGGGCAGGTTATTCCTTTGAACTGGCTCACCGACCGCATGTTTGACATCGCTTACGGCTTTGAAAAGCGCGGAAGCGTCAGCTATTACGTCTCATCGGGGCTTTCGCTCTGGGGGCCGCCTTTCCGTATCGGAACGAACTGCGAATACGTCGTTTTCACGGTTAAGTGATTGATTTACAGGTTTTTAACTACAAGCGTTGAGTTAGTGCCACCGAAACCAAAAGAGTTGGATAGGAAGATGTCAAAATGCTTGTTTACCCGTTCTGCGGGGATGTTCAGATGCTTCGACGCCTCATCGGGATTCTCGAAATTGAGGTTCGGAGCGATGAAATCGTTTTTCATCATAATCAGCGAATAAATCGTCTCGCTTGCGCCCGCCATCCACATTTCATGTCCGGTCTGCGACTTGGTAGATGTTACTTCCGGCTTGTAATCGCCAAATACTGAGGCTAATGCGAGCGCTTCGTTGCGGTCGCCGATAATAGTTGAGGTGGCGTGCGCATTGATGTAGCCTATCTGCCGTAAGTCTATCCCCGCCTCGCGGATTGCCATCCGTAACGAGCGCGCCGGGCCGTCCACGTTTGGAGTGGATATATGGTCGCCGTTGGATGAAAAGCCATATCCCATCACTTCGGCGAGGATGTGAGCGCCACGCTTTACAGCGGCGTCATAGTCTTCTATTATAACCGTCGCCGCCCCGCCTCCGGGCACTAAGCCGTCGCGGTCGCGGTCGAAAGGACGGGATGCCTTTGCCGGCTCGTCCTCGCGGACGGAAAATGCGCTGATGCCGTCAAAACTGCC
The DNA here is from genome assembly GCA_031272655.1 of Tannerella sp. Taxonomy (GTDB): domain Bacteria; phylum Bacteroidota; class Bacteroidia; order Bacteroidales; family Tannerellaceae; genus Tannerella. The sequence continues at coordinate 764 of JAISTJ010000109.1, read as the reverse complement.
TACTGAAAACGGGTTCACTTCCTGGGCGCCCCCGCATATCACCATGTCCTGCAGTCCGTTGCGTATCAGCAACGCCCCCAGTCCAATAGAGTGCGAACCGCTTGCACATGCCGCAGAAATAGTCATGTTAATGCCTTTTAAACGGAAAAGGCATGACAGGTTCATCGTAACGGTGGAATTCATTGACTGGAAAATAGCTCCAGACCCAACAAGCGTCGTGTCGCCTTTCTCCCGCATCGTATCAACGCTTTTAACCACCGCATCGGCAGTGCTGTCGTTGCCGTAAATAATGCCTGCCTCGTGGCTGTCAAGGTAGTCCTGCTCTATTCGGGCGTTTTTAAGCGCCTCTACAGTAGCGACGTAGGCATATTTTGCATGTTCGGGCATAAAAACCCGCTGGTTGCGCGACAGGATGCCCTTCAGGTCGGGAACAGTCAGACCGCCCGTCAAAGCCGACCTGAAACCCATCTCTTTGCGCACAGGGTCAAAGACGATACCCGACTTGCCGTCATACAGCGACTGTCTCACTTCCTCAAGGTTTTTCCCCAGACAGGAATAAATCCCAACGCCAGTGATTACTACTCTCTTTTTCATATAATTATCAAGTTTTGGACTGCAAAGATAGCAATTTTAAAATACCGTTTTCAAAATACAGCCGCATATCTTAACTTTTCAAGGAACTTGTTGTTACGTTTAGAAACAAGCATATTCGAATATAATTTGAAGTTGCAAAGATAGGCATATTTTTTGAAAATTCACAAAAA
>JAISTJ010000208.1 GCA_031272655.1 Tannerella sp. | reverse complement strand
GAAGAAGTCCAGCCCGAATTATCGTCGAAATAAACCACATCATCGGGCGAAGGCAACGACGAAGGATGCACCGAACCGCCCGAAGTAGTAGCCCAGTGGTTCACATCGCCCCAGTTTCCAGAACCGCCGACCCAATAGAGGTTTACCGCATGCGTTGTCTGTGCAAACGACAACATTAACGCCAGACCTAATATAATTTTGAGGGAAAGATATTGCTTCACTGCGCTTGCAATGACGTGAAGAACGCCCGGAACTACGTTGCTTCCTGCTATCTTTTTAATAAGCAACATTCCCATTATCTTTCCTACTTAATTATTTCGGTACAAAGATAATAATGAAATGAATACAAAATACCAAAAAGATGTTTTTTAAGAAAATTTAACTGTACAAAATGAAAATAGTGATTAATTTTGCATCTGAAAAAGTAATTTTTTTCGTTTTTCCATGCAACGTTTTCAAAAAATGTGCATCATTAAGATAGACGTACATGATGACAGATGATGAAAAAAGACTTATAGACGGCTGTCTGAGTGGCGAGAGAAAGGCTCAGAAAGCGCTGTACGACAAGTATTCCCGCAGGATGATGGCATTGTGTCTCAGGTATGTAAGGAATATGGAGGATGCGCGCGACCTTTTGCAAGACGGTTTTGTAAAGGTCTATGCTAACCTCGGCAAGTTTACCGGCGAAGGCGTTCTTGACGCCTGGATACGAAAAATTTTCGTGAACTGCGCACTCGAATGGCTTCGACATAAAGATGTGATGCGCGACTCGGTTGATATTGAAGAGATTGATATTGAGGCGATTGCTGATGATGACGGCGAGGCGGTTATTTCACTTACTTACGAACAGTTGATGCAGTATGTGATGAAGCTGCCCGAAGGTTTCAGGACTGTGTTCAACATGTTTGCAATAGAAGGCTTTTCACATGCGGAGATAGCGAAAATGCTTAATATTAAGGAAACTACCTCGCGGTCGCAATATTTGCGGGCGAGGCTGCAATTACAAAAAATGATACTCGGAAAATGAAAAAAATTAAAGATAAAAAAGACGGCTGGGATGATGCCGTACGCTCGAAACTGTTTGATGCTGAGGCGCCTGTAGATGCAGATCTGTGGGAACGGATCGCGGCGCGGCTCGACGCATCCGATGGCGTTGCACGGGGTCGCGTCATTCCCATTAGGTCATATTTGCGGTATGCCGCAGCGGTAGCGGCGGTGTTGTTGCTTGGAGGGGGGATTTTATATACCGTTTTACATTCGGATAAAGCTACTTTAGGGATTGATAATGAGATGGTTTCCTTGACTTGGAATCCTGTCGGGGATGATTCGGCTTCTGAGTCGTCAGTGCGAGGTACGAAGCAATCTATAGAAAAAATAGAGACGGGATTTCACTCCGTTCGTAATGACGGGACGGGGGGCGTCCGCATTGACGGCATACGTTTATCGTCGTCATTGCGAGGCACGAAGCAATCCGGAAAAAAAATAGCAAGCGACAATGCCAGCAAGCCACGCCGTTGGGGAATAGGAATCGGCGGCGGCGGATATTCGGCAAGCACAAGCTCGGGATCGGCGATAATGTCGCCTGCATACACAGCGCTGTACAACGACTACCACAACTTTTCAAACATGAAACAAATGCAGTCAGACATGAAGAATCCTTCGGAAGCAGGCAATATTGACGAAGACGGATTGATAGCCCCCTCGGCCGATACAAAATGGACTTACAAACACAAAGTGCCAATATCTACCGGTCTGGGAATCAGCTACTTCCTAAACGACAGATTCACACTCCAAAGCGGGCTTGTTTACACCCTGCTCCGTTCCGAAGGCAGTTTCAGCAACGAGTATAATAGCGTCAAACTGAAGCAAACGCTACATTTCATCGGCGTTCCGGTAGAGGTTTCTTACAAAATAGCCGACTGGAAAAAAGCGCGTTTTTACGTGTCGGCAGGCGGTATGGGCGAGCTGAATTTTTCAGGATACCACAAAAAATTCATTGACGACCAATTATTTACAAAAGAAAGCATCAGGATTAAAGAACCGTTATGGTCGCTCAATGCCCACGCAGGCGTCTCTTACCCGCTTTGGCGCTTCATAAACATCTATGCCGAAACAGGCGCTTCTTATTATTTTGATTATAAAAGTAGCAAAGAAATCGAAACAATTCGTTCGGAAAAACCTTTTTTTGTATCTTTGCAGGCGGGAATCCGCTTCGGATTCTGAAAATAGAATATTTAACTATTTAATAATAAGAGAGAAATGAAAAGAATCAGTTTATTTTTATGCGCTTTAGCGCTTTTCATTACCGGTTTATCTTCGTGCCTTGGCGAAGGTAAAAACGAAGCTTCAGCTAATGCCGTCGGCGTTTACAGGTTGGTCGGCGGCATAGCGTCAAATCCTTTCAGCCCTGTTTTCAAAAGCTCTATCGGAGATGTTTACTCACAGTCAATGAACAGTTTTGAAGACGGCAAGTGCTATTGGGTTTACTACACCATCAATTACGATGACCCCCTAAACACGGCAGCGATGGTTTCGGAAAACGGTTATTATTCCGTTACAATCAACCAGTATCAAGAGTTAGACAGCTATTACTCAAAGCCTTACCTAACCGACACTACTGCCCTGTTAGCCGACGAGCTGCCTTTGATAAGCGGCTATGAGCAAGACAACTGCGCTTACGCAGACGGCTATTTCTTTATGGCGCACACTATCAAAATCCCCGAAGAATCGCAGATTGACTGGGATATGTCGTACAACGCCGGCTCAATTTCGTCAACCCAAGCAGCCGCTGACGGCAGCCGTTACTACGACCTCTTCCTGCGCGCGAAGATGAAAAGCGCCACAACGAGAACCGAGCAAGAAATAGGCTTCCTGAATGCCTACGAGCTGAAAAACTTCCTCTATTCAGCCGCCAACGCAGAGAAAAACGCTCTCGGCAGCGGCTATATGGAAAACTCGTCAACGTTCAAGATCCGGATCAACTATGTATCTGAAATTGACGCCGAAACCGGAGAAATGACATGGAGCAGCGGCACTCAGGATTTGATAATTGCTTCGTTCCTTAACGTTTACAGCTATTAAAGGCTTTTCAGCAGGAAGTCTTCGGCATCAACATTCCACAACCCGTTGTTAGCTTCGCAGAGCTTGTGCAGTTCGGCGAAGAGCGGGTCTGTTTTGCCTTTCTCTTCAAACTCTGCTATCGGCGTCAGCGGCATTGTTAAGTGAGTATAAATCAGCTTCTTACCTCCGGGTATAGAAGGCAGGTTCATTGTCGTGTCAATAACAGCGTTCAAACCTCCGATATGAGTTACGAGACCTGCAGGGTCAAGCCCTTTGTTCATCATATCAAGCGCCTCGGTCATATCGTCGTTGTTACCACCGCTCGTACCTGTGATATGCGTGCGGGCATAATGGACGTTGTAGAAATTAAACGGCGCCTTGAAATCGGTTTTTGAAGGCCCAGCGAAGAAGTTAAGACACCCGTCAATAGCAAGGATGGCGTCCGCCTGCTCAACAATCGGCGCAACAGGTGCGAAAACGAACACATCGTCGTATCCATAACCGCCCGTCAGAGTCATCAACTCGCCGACAGGATTTTCCACCGCGCCGGTATTGATATATTTCAATGTTATGCCGTTTTTAGCCGCCTCTTCTACAGTATATAAAGTTGCAGCGCGGTCTAAACGCGACTGATCTATATCGGTAACAATCAACAGTTTAGGTTTGCGGTCGGTGCGATGGATAGCATAATTGATGGCCGCAAGACCCATCGGGCCGACACCCGCAAGAATAGCCATATTTCCGCCGTCTTTTATCTCCATAATATGCCTGTATGACCCCTGAACGGTGTGATAATTAGCGTGCATGGCGCCTATCACGCACGACAGAGGCTCCGACAACGACGCAGGATAAAACCCTTTGCCGGTGTAGTGCAGCAGGCAGTTGTGCGACATCACCGAGTCGGGAATGACAACATACGTGGCGTCGCCGCCGATGTAACGGTACGAATACCCCGGCGCACTCAAAATGCCGACAGGCCCGGCATGGTCATTCAAAGCCGGCTGAATGGAAAATTTCTCGCCTGCGGAAAACTGCGATTTCCACTTTGCGCCTACTTCAATCAGCTCGCCTGCAAACTCATGTCCGATGATTACAGGGTTTTGAGCCGTATCACGAGGCACACGCTTGTGAATATCAGCCTCATGCGTGGCTTTGTATGACGACATGCAAATGCTGTCGCAAACAACCTTCGCTAATATCTCATCTTCCTGAATATCAGGCAGTTCAAACTCTTCCATACGGAGATCATTCTTTCCGTATAATCTTATTGCTTTAGTTTTCATTGGTGTTTGTTAAAAATGAAATTCGGCCGCAAAGTTATTAAATTTAACGAAAAAATGCTACTTTTGTACTCTGCAATGAGTGATTTTTTTCGTTGCTTAGATGATAAGTATTTAAAAATAAATAAATTATATATGTTACGAATAGCGGTTCAGTCAAAAGGACGTCTTTATGAAGAAACGATAGCTTTGCTCGACGAGGCGGGTCTCAAACTTAGCAAAGCAAAGCGTACGCTGCTGCTTTCGGCGGTTGATTTTCCGGTCGAAGTGCTGTTTCTACGCGATGATGATATCCCGCAGTCGGTGGCGAATGGCGTTGCTGACGTGGGAATTGTAGGTGAAAACGAGTATGTGGAAAAGGGCAGCGAAGCCGAACTTGTTAAACGGCTCGGTTTTAGCCGCTGCCGTCTCTCGCTCGCAATCCCGAAAGATGAGGTTTACTCCGGTTTGTCGTGGTTTAACGGCAAAACGATAGCTACCTCCTACCCTGTAATTTTGCATAAATTCCTGAAAGACAACAACATACAGGCTTCGACGCATATCATTTCCGGCTCTGTTGAGATTGCTCCGGGTATCGGCCTTGCGGATGCTATTTTTGATATTGTAAGCTCCGGCAGTACCCTGATTAGCAATCAGTTAAAAGAAGTTTATACGGTAATGAAAAGCGAGGCGTTGCTGATAGCCAACAAGTCGCTTTCGCCTGAAAAACGGGAAATTCTCGACCGGTTGCTGTTTCGTTTCGCCGCTGTCCAAGAGGCTTCCGGCAAAAAATATGTACTGCTGAACGCCCCGAAAGACAAGGTTGCGGAGATCACCGAACTACTTCCCGGCATGAAAAGCCCGACCGTTACGCCTTTGGCCGATGCAGGCTGGGTTTCGATACAGTCGGTTATCACCGAGAAACATTTCTGGGAGATAATTGATAAACTGAAAGCTATTGGCGCTGAGGGTATTATAGTTGTTCCCATCGAAAAAATGATTTTATAAATGGCTGTTGTTCAGATAGTTAAATATCCCGCACGCAACGAATGGGCTACTCTTCAGCAAAGGGCGGAGTTAGACGTAACATCGCTGTATGACACAGTGCGGACGGTGCTTGACGAGGTGCGGCAGGGCGGCGATGAAGCCGTGCGTCTCTACGGGGAACGTTTCGACCGCGTCAGGATCGGCGAACTGATGGTTTCTGACGGGGAATTTGCAGAGGCGGCGCTGTTGGTTTCCGAAGAACTGAAGCGGGCTATCGCTATTGCGGCGCAAAATATTGAGACGTTCCATGCCGCCCAGCGGTTCGAGGGCGTTAAAAAAGAGACTATGCCGGGCGTCGTATGCTGGCAAAAAGCCGCTCCAATCGAGAAAACAGGCTTGTATATACCAGGAGGAACAGCGCCGCTGTTTTCAACAGTGCTAATGCTCGCCATTCCCGCACGGATAGCGGGATGTCGCGAGGTTGTGCTCTGCTCGCCGCCAAACAGCGAGGGAAAAATCCATCCCGCAATACTTTATGCCGCCAAAATTTCCGGCGTTGAAAAAGTATTCAAAGTCGGTGGTATTCAGGCTATTGGAGCTATGGCTTACGGCACGGAAAGCATCCCGAAAGTGTATAAGATTTTTGGTCCCGGGAATCAGTATGTTACAGCGGCAAAGCAGTTAGTAAGCATGCAGGGAACGGCTATTGACATGCCCGCAGGGCCTTCGGAAGTGGAAATTATTGCCGACGACAGCGCCAACCCCGCTTTTATTGCAGCCGATTTCCTTTCACAGGCAGAGCATGGTGCTGATAGTCAGTCGGTTATGCTGACAACATCGGAAAAACTCGCCTCAACGGTACAGGAGGAAATCGTCCGTCAGGCAGCAACTCTTCCGCGCCGCGAACTGACGGAAAAGTCATTGACATTCAGCAAGATAATTGTATTAGACAATCAGGACGAGGTGATTGAGTACACCAACACGTATGCGCCTGAACATTTAATTATACAAACATCTGATTATCAGCTTATTAGCGAGCGCATCACTAATGCCGGAAGTGTTTTTCTGGGCGCATATACACCGGAAAGCGCCGGCGATTATGCTTCCGGAACTAATCACACCCTGCCTACAAAGGGCTATGCGCGTATGTACAGCGGCGTCAATTTAGACAGTTTCACAAAAAAAATAACTTTTCAGGAGATAACCCGCGAAGGTCTCGCAGCCTTAGCCCCGACGATAGAAACAATGTCCGCCGCCGAACTCCTCGAAGCCCACCGCAACGCAGTCTCAATCAGGTTAAGCCGCTTTGAGAATTAAGAATTAAGAATTAAGAATTTTCAAAAAAAAAATAACGGCTTCACTCATTTGTGTGAGATGAAGCCGTTATTTATATTGGCATTAAAAAAATGCTTTTAATTACCACTTCGGTCCATCGTGCCAGTCTGCGATAGCCCAGAAGAGCACTTCCGAACAATTATCGTGCGGAGCGGCTTCAGTCTGGAAGTTGGCATTATAATTGCGCTCGCTGTCCACATATCTAAACCTGTTATAAGGATATGGATACGGTGCGGTTGGATCGTGGTCTTTTTCGTAGTACATGCGCGGATAGCCTGTGCGGCGCAGGTCGCTCCATTGTTCTGCGCTGTTAAGGTAACCGAAAGCCACCCATTTCTGGTCTAAGATAGCTTCAAGATTGCCACCGCCATAGCTGCTACCGTCAATTTTGGTATTCCAACGAGCATCAGCGAAAGCAGTAATCCAATCGTCATTATAAACAGACTGGTCGGGATCAATAACAGTACGCTGTTGTATTCCGTTCAGGTAATCACTATCACCGTTGTCCGCTTCGGTACGCGAACGAGTGTTGTGAATACTGAACAAAAACTTGATTGATTGTTTGATACCTTCGGTGAACGCTGCTTTAGCGTCGCCCGACACCCAACCACGCTGTATGGCTTCGGCTTTGATGAAGTGCATTTCATACGCAGTGATGCACTGGTGCGGCCAGTTCTGGTTACCATAGAAGAAACCGAAACGGCGAACGCGCGAATAGTAACCTCTGGTCAATCGAGTAAAGAAGTATTCCTGAAAGGTATCGTAATCCGAATTGGCGCTTGCGCCACGGTAAACCGTTGCTACAGCCTTGCCTTCCTTCAAGGGATTTGCTACCACTTCCTCTGCGGCTGTTTCTACAGGCTGTTCTCCGTTCTTTGTCGCCAAACAGAACATCAGCGGCAGACGCGGGTCATCCTGTCCGGGTACCCATTCGCCACCGTCGCCGGCCTTTTGCATGCGGTTGATAAGCTCGGCAGATGCCGTTTGCAGGTTGTGCCAGTCGAAGCCCGAACCACCTTCAATGTTCAATGGACCGGACGTCTGACGGGCGATGTCAATATTTTGGCTGTTATCCTCAACGATGGGATAAGCCGAAGGGTTACCCAGAATCTCTTTTATGATACCCTGTCCGTATGACGTCAAGTCTCCATTGGTTGAGATGTGCAGGGCGCCACGTAAACGAAGCGAGTTGGCATACCGTTGCCATGCCTCCATATCGCCGCCATTGACAAAATCCTGTCCGGCAAAGGCGGCCGGTTTGATGCCCGTAGCAAATTTGCCGGCAATAACGCCCAGACGGTCCAAAATCGTTTTCCACGTTACTTTGTCGTCTTCAAAATGGGGGCTGGCATAAGCAATATCTCCTGTGAGGGCTACCTGTCCGATTTCTGTGTACGGGATAGGCCCGTAGCTGCTTAGCAAGTAGATCATCATACCATAGAGGTGAGTCTCTGCCGCTAACAGATAGGCTTCATTAGCAGGCTTCTCGTCATCGGGAAGCGCTTCATACAACTGTTCCATTTTGCGCAGGTTAGTAACCATGTAAGGATAGTTGCCGTAGGGTTCGCCATAATCGCCGTAACCCTCGTCCCTGTAATAAATACCTCCTTCCAAGGTGAAACCGAGAGAATTTGCCTGTTTGCTAACCTTTTGGGGATCGTAACCGAAGTACCGTCCGTAAGTGGAGCAGTAGAAGTCGTTTGCATAAAGCATGGTTCCCGACATCAATTTATCAAGCGTAGTCGTTGAAGCTTTGCCCGGGTCCGCATACTTAGAGTCGTAGGCATCTTCACTACATCTGCTGAATGTAAAAACGACAGCCAGTAATATTATTATTGAATTCAAATTTTTCATATTCTTATATATTATATAGTTATACATAATTAATTAAAATGTTGCCCGCAGTGAACAACCAACAGTGCGCACCGGTGAAGCAGAACCTCCAATAGTTAACTGGTCTTTCCAGTTTGTACTGTTGCTGGTTTCCGGATCGTAATTCGGTATGCTCTTGTAGAGATAGAACAAGTTCCTTCCATAAACCGATAAAGTAAGGTTCTTTATCACAGAGTTTCTTATCAAGTCTTTCGGCAAAGAGTAAGATAAAGCCACTTCACGTACCTTCCACCATGTGTTTTTAGCGAGGAAGAGAGTACGGTTCGGATGACCGCCGTTACCCCAGTCATAGGTAGTCTGGATGTAATCTTCATACGCAATAACCTTTTCGTTTTTCTTCCATCCGCCTGCGCCGTCTGAAACCACGCCGTCGAGGATGATACCGGTTTTCTTCGTCACGCCGTTTGCATATGTATAATCGTAGAATCCTTCGCCTTCACGATTTTCCGTATCGGGGTTCACACCTAAGGTCATCGTGTATTGATAGGGTTCGTTGAAAATATACCCGCCGATGCGGAAGTCCGTCATTACGTCGAGGGT
>JAISTJ010000176.1 GCA_031272655.1 Tannerella sp. | reverse complement strand
GTTGTACATAAGGGGAAAATGCACCCGTCTGGGCGTGCAAAGCCTCGTCACTCCCATAAGTGGTATGACAAATCTGGGCGCAAAGATAGGTAAATTTTAGAGAATTACAAAAAATTTTTCTATATTTGCACTTAAAAAAAGCAACAATGGCAACCATATTATTTGACAGAATCGTTTACGGACCTGTTCACAGCCGCAGGTTGGGTTGTTCGTTGGGCGTCAACCTGTCGCCGACGGACGGCAAACGGTGTACTTTCGACTGCGTTTACTGCGAATGTGGGCTGAACAAAGACCGTATCGCGCACGCACCGGCGCCTTCGGTGCAGGAAGTTGTATCGGCGTTGGAAGCGAAAGCAAAGCAGATGGACGCGGAGGGCGTCAAACCGGATGTGATAACTTTTTCGGGTAACGGCGAGCCGACAATGCACCCTCATTTCGCTGAAATAATCAAGGAAGTAACTGCTTTCAGGGATAGGATGTATCCCTCGGCAAGGGTGGCGGCGCTGTCAAATTCCACTATGCTTCATAAAGAGGAAGTTGTCAGGGCGTTGCTGAAAGTTGATGACAACCTGATGAAGTTTGACGCCGCGAGCGACGAGTTGATAAGTGTTATTGACCGGCCTGTGATGAAAGATTTCACGGCAGGCAGGCTTATTGAGCAGCTATGCCGTTTTGAGGGCAGGCTGACTATACAGACCATGTTTTTAAAGGGCGAACATGAAGGCCTCCGCATTGATAACACTGATAATGAATCAGTTACAAAGTGGATAGAAGCTTTAAAACTTATCCGTCCGAAGCAAGTGATGATATATACCATAGACCGCGAGACTCCTGTAAAGACCTTGCAGAAAGTACCCAAAGCCGACCTTGAAGCAATAGCCGTCAAGGTCAGAAACGCCGGTTTTGCAGTAACCGTATCTGGTTAACGTTTAACGGCCTTGACCGTTTTTGCGGCGACGGCAGCAGCGGCGCCGTTGCCGGAATAAATCCTGAAGAAGTAGATGCCCGGAGACAGGGACGAGGTGTCAATGAAATCGCCCGAAGGCCGTACCGAGAGGATCAATTTGCCCGTAACAGATATAATATCAATGCGTTGAACAAGTTCTGGCGATTTAATCTTCACATAATCAGAGAAAACCGCAGGATAGATATCAACCGAAGCATCTATCGGGTCATTGCTCACAATATCAATAGTCGCCTGATTGCTTCTTTCTGTTTCCACATCGCCGTAAATAGCAGCAACTTCGTAGTAGTAATATACGATGGACGTTTTGTCGGTATAATGCGTCTCGGAAGCGTCAATTTCTTTGAGTTTGGAGCCTGAACGATAGATCTTGAACTTCGTTTCATCGGGGAAAACCGCAGGTATGGAGTTGATTGAGCCTACCGACGGATTGAGATTGTCTGCCCTTGTTTCATCTATCTTAATCCATTTCGGTGATGTAGAAAACGACGCTGAGCGAGCACCCTGTTTTTTAATATAGTCAACAGGCAGGGACGGGAGGCTTTCAATCTCGCCTTTGTCGGACGAAACGATAGCGGCGACTATGAAATTCATATCCCATTTGTCCGGGTCATCATCTTCAAACAACTCTTCCCAAGCCTCTCCGTCGGGAGAGAGGAGATTTCCTTTGCCGCGTATAACATAGCCGGCATCGCAAACGGCAGGATACTGGGTTGCGCACTCGGTAACATGTATTGCCACAATCAACGATTTAGAGCCGTCTATTACAAACGGATTATCTAAAGTGACAGTGTTAATATCTCGTTTAGTAAGAGACCGATTATCAAGCGGTTGGGTATAAATTCTATTATCCTGCGAGATGTAAATTTCATACTTGTTATCGTCAATCGGCACGAATTGAATGGCTCTGATAGTCCGTTTATCCAAAGGTGCGATTTCTTCCGACGTCCAACCCTGACCATAATAAAACGGATTGTCGTCTATGCCTACCATATATTTCGGATCCAAAGTTCCCCAATAGATAGTTTGCTCATATTCAGGACGTTTCCATGTTAATTCGACTTCCCTTGAGCTAAGTCCGGGGCGCAAAGCCGTAAGTGAGGTAGGCGCTTTATATTTGACGAAATAGACGGTAGAGGTAACGGCCGGCGATTCTTCCCCGTTTTTGTAAGAAGCGGACACGGCATAGATAGACGAGCCGGCGACGGGCGAATTATCAATATAGGTCGTGAGATTTGTTTCTTCAAGCAGGAAGTTGTTGCGAAAGACCTTGTATGAAACCGGTTTTTCGTTGCCTGACGGCGCTTTCCACGAAAGGAGTATGCTATTTCCCTGATTAACAGTGGTAAAACTATTAGGCGCAGGCATGTATTCTTTGCGAAAACGCCCGCGAAGAGTAGTAAGTCCCGTTCTGCCCGGGTCGAGCCAAATATCCATGCGGGTGGAATCGTTTTTGAAATGGTCCCAGTGATAGTTCAGTTTGCCGTAGATATTAAGTCCGTTTTTGCTTGAGTTGCAGTCGGAACTGCCGCCGGTGAGGGTGCCTACGACAAGTTTATTTTCATTATAGAGTGGCGAACCCGAAGAACCACCTTCGGTAACTCCGTGACCATTAGCTGTTTCGGCAAATATTACATTCCAGTGCGCGTTTTTTTCGCATGAAAAATTCACACTCATGAAGTTGTAAGTAGTAGCCGCTTTAGTGAAAGTGGAGATTTTTTTATAATCGCCTCCCGGATGATGGATGCTTACTCCTGAAGCCGCCGGAATATTCCGCGTATCCCAACCATTATAGTAAACATCGTAATCTTCGGGTATTTCCTGATTGAGCAGTAGCAACATCCCGTCAGAGCCGCCTTCCAAGCCTGTATTAGTCAATAATTGACAGCCTGTTACGGTTTTATACGAGACCGGCAGCGAAAAGTTGCTGCAATTGTTGAGTTCGCGGTGGAAATAAAACACCCACTGTTCAAAGTCTTGATGTTCGGCAAGGATTTTGTCGTCCTCATAAGCGCAATGTGCGGCAGTTAGGATATAGGGCTGGAAGTCTTCGGCAGTATTGTTCATCAGCGCGCCGGAGCAGCACCACGAGTAATTTTTTGTTTTTGAAACGATTTGGCAAACGCCTTTTTTCTCGTTTTGCCAGGCGTTGCCTTCCTCGCAGTTGACATTGACATTACATTCGCCGGCATCGGAGCAAAAACCGTACAGCACCGCCACATTATAGCCATAAGCTACTTCGCTGATATCTATCCTCGGCGGCTCAAAGCTTGTCGCGGACGGCACATATTCGAGAACCACCTCATCGCCGCACAGGAACTCGGTGGCGAAAAGTCCGCCTTTAGGATTGGTCTGGTGGGTGTAAGCGCCGAGAACCTTTGATTTATCGCTGTTGTAGATATACAGCTCGCCTCCTTGCGGGATATAAAAGTCTTTGTAATAGAGCATTAGCGCAACGGCATTTTTTGCCTGAAGATGTAACTGCTTGATATCCTTTCCGTCCGGCAATGTGATGGCATGCCATGAGTCGTTCATGCCATATTTAACGGGGATAAGCTTAGCTACGGGCATCGGAACGCCCTCGCCCTGACGCCAATTGTCCACTGCCTGCAGGTCTTTAATGTAAAAATTGACGGGAACATGAGTGATTGCGTCGTCGCTCTTAGCTGTCAACTCTTGCGGGAAAGCAAAACTCGGCGGCGTGCCTCCTTTACTGTATTGCGCTGATACACAGGTAGTAATAAGCGTTACAAATCCAAAAACGAATATAACTTTATGTTTCATAAAACTGTTAGCCTTAAAAAAATTTTACTTTTTCTTCGCGAAATAATTTGCAAATATACAAAAAGAACTTAATTTTGCGGCAATTATTTTGTTGATTTTAATAAAAATGAAGAAGTTAAAAATTGTTTCCATGACCCGACAGCTTGTAGTGAGCAAGGGATTTTTTGTTTTAACACTCTGTTTATCAATCATTTATTCTGTTAAAGCCCAGAAATCGGGGTATGAGTACAGTATATACGGATTTGTGCGCGGCGAGTTGTATTGCAACAGCCGCAGTAACGTAGAAGGCGTTGACGGGCTGTTTTATCTGTATCCGAAAGATGTTTTGCCGGATGCCGACGGAAAAGACCTGAACGCTTATTCCAACGGCAGTTTCTACACTTTTGCTACGCGGCTCGGGTTAGACATGAAAGGGCCAGACGTCGGTGCAGCCAAGGTTTCGGCAAAGATTGAGACCGACTTCGGCGGCACTAACAATATTAATTTTATGCTGAGAATCAGGCAGATATACCTGAAGTTAGCATGGGATAAAGGGTCGTCGTTGCTATTGGGTCAGGCGTGGCATCCGATGTTTGGCGAGGTGATGCCCAATATGCTCAACCTGTCCACCGGTTCGCCTTTTCAGCCGTTCAACCGCAGTCCGCAGCTCAACTTTCAACATGCCACCAAGCATTTCAAACTAACGGCAAGCGCCCTGTACCAGTTGGTTTACCTCTCGACCGGTCCAGCGGGCAAAACGGAGAATTACACCAAGAACGGCGTGTTGCCGGAGTTGTATCTCGGAGCGGACTACAAGAACGGCAACTTCCTCTTCGGCGGTGGCGCCGACATGATTTCTTTGAAGCCGCGCACGGAAGCGACTGCCAACAGCGGCGTTTATCGTGTGAATGAGCGCATTACGTCGTTTTCGTACGAACTTCACACAAAATACACCTACAATATATTCCAGATTTCCGGAAAGACATTAATCGCTGAAAATCAGACACATAACACAATGTTAGGCGGATTTGGAGTAACCGCTACAGATCCACGCACCGGCAAGCAGGAATACACGCCGTTCAGACATTCCACGTCATGGCTCAACGTGGTGATCGGCAAGGAATATCAAGGGAGTCTGTTTGCCGGTTTCACTAAAAACCTTGGCGTGAGCGAGAAACTTGAAAGCGCCGGCAAGCTTTACGGCACGGGTTTGGACATTGACAAACTGCTTACGCTGAACTTCTGTCTGTCGTATAATTTGCCTCACTGGAAGCTTGGCGCTGAATATACAAATTCAACCGCATGGTACGGAAAAACCGACATTGAAGATGGCAAAAGCAAAGATACTCACGATGTTACGAACCACAGAATAGAGGCTGTGTTCATGTATTATTTCTAAATTTTTTAAAGAAAAACGGGTAAAAGTTTGTTTTTTTAAGTTAAAGTGAATATTTTTGTAGCGGTTTATCAAATATTCTGCTATGGAAGTTTTTAAGAATTTCTTAATGGACAATCTGAAGATGCCCCTTGAAGATCTTGGCATCATTAGCGACAGGATTTCGTACCGAACTGTTGAGAAGAACGAGTTTATAGTTTCCGCGGGAAGTATAAGCGGTTGCACTTATTTTGTTGAAAAAGGCGTATTGAGGATGTATTCAATCAGCGAGAGCGGCAAAGAGCATATCATTCAGTTTGCGCCCGAGTTGTGGCTTATTGCCGATCGCCGGAGCACGTACCTGCACGAGCCGTCGGCTTTTTATATACAGGCTATCGAGGATTCGGAGGTAGTCTTCATCCAGAAAGGGTTTATTGAAGATATTATAAGGATGTACCCCGATACAGCCGAGAAAATCACTTTGCTTCTCCAAAGGCATATAATGTTAATGCAGCATCGCGTCAATATGCTGCTAAGCGCCACAGCAGAAGAGCTTTATCTCGATTTCCTTGAAACTTATCCCCACCTGCTCAACAGGGTGCCGCTTTATATGATAGCGTCGTTTCTGGGTATCACGCCGGAAAGTCTTAGCCGTTTGCGGAGTGAGCTTAATCGGTGAACGGGGTTTTTGTTTGAGGTTTCAGGTTTCAGGGTTTTTGTTTGAGGTTTCAGGTTTCAGGTTTTTTGGTTTGAAGTTTCGGGGTTTCGGGTTGGGGTTTGGTTTGGTTTTCGTTTTAATAAAAAAAGATTCCCGCCGTCAGTACCGTAAGGAATTCCGATTATATCGTATGTAGGAATTGGATTTGTCTTATAATCAGTATCCTTATGGCTCGCAATTTTTTGACGGCGAGAATCTTTCCTGAATAATGCTAAACAGTTATCTAATGTGTATTGTTGTTAATTTTATTTAATTATATTACGACATAACATGTTTCGTTCGCTAACGTCAACCATTTTGTTGATGTCGTTTCTTTCATTACGGGTGCAAAGATACAACGATTTTTGCACGTACAAATTGATGTATGTCAATAAAGGATTGTTAAATAAAATTTTAACGTATATTGCAATTTATTTGCTAAAATATTAGATAGTTTTTATGTCTCTTTCCATATCAGTTTTAATGTTATTATTTATCACTATTCTATTTTGATCGCAAAACCAGCCCCATTTGTTGAAGTACTTTATCATTTCTCTTGTATGTATAATCAACATTTTCAGGCTTTTATAAGAAGCTCTTTCGTGCTTATGCACAATCTGGGCTTCAGGGAAGAAGATTGTTTTGTATTTTTGGTGGATGCGCCTCGTGAGGTCAATGTCTTCGGGGTACAAGAAGAATCGTTCGTCGAAAAGCCCTGTTTCCATAAGGGTTTCCGTTCGGAGGAACATGAAACTGCCCTGTAAATAAGGGGCTTCCATGATGTGGTCGTAGCCGGATGCCCGCATCTCGTAGCAGTATTGCCTTTTTTGCGTCCATTTTGACGGAAGAAAGCGTCTGAAAATCAAATCGGATGGGGACGGGAGGAGTTTGCACTGGTATTGCAGCTCACCTTCCGGAGAAAACATCTTAGGCGATAACAACCCAACATCCTGATGTTCAGACATATATGTCTCGATTTGAGGTAGGATTTCGGGCTTAAATATTACGTCCGGATTTACAACTAAATGATATTCAATACCTTGCTTTATGGTCTCGCGGATTGCTATATTATGCGCTTTGCCATATCCAAGGTTTTTAGGGTTGTGAATGTATTTGGTTTTTTGTATATCGCTGAAAATAAGATTATTAACCGGAGAGTTATCAATCAAAAAGATTTGGCTGACATTTTGCGCTTGTGTCAAAACATCAACCAAATCCTTGAGTGTGTCCGGCTTATGCCTGTACAGTACTATTGAGGCGTTTAGCATTATGTATATTATATATTAATGTACATGGTCAATAACGGCAAAAGTTCGGTTTTATTGTTTCGTCATTGAAAATAATGCCACGCCTCATGATTACTCTTCCCTGAAAACAAGCCCGCTGTCGGATTTATCCACTATGACCGGTTTGTCGCGGTCGATTTCGGAGGCGAGGATTTTCTTCGACAGTTCGTTGAGTACGAGGTCTTGTATTACTCGCTTGACGGGGCGGGCGCCGAACTGCGGGTCGTAGCCCTTGTTCGCCAAATAATTAACAGCGGCAGGCGTAAATTCTATCCTGATGCCGTTCTTTTCCAACATCCTCTGCATTGTGCCGAGTTGCAAGTTTACTATCTGATGGATTTCATCCTCGTTGAGCGGGGTGAACATGATGATTTCGTCAATACGGTTGAGGAACTCGGGACGAATCGTTTTCTTCAGCATATCAAGCACTTGGCTTCTTGTTTCGGCTATCACCTGTTCGCGGTTGGATGCCGTAAGATTCTCAAAGTTTTCGCGTATCAGGGACGAGCCCATGTTGCTGGTCATAATGATGATAGTGTTTTTGAAGTTGACGGTGCGGCCTTTGTTATCGGTCAGTCGTCCGTCGTCGAGCACTTGCAGCAGAATGTTGAACACGTCGGGGTGCGCCTTTTCTATCTCGTCGAAGAGAACTACCGAGTAGGGTTTGCGTCGTATGGCTTCGGTCAGTTGTCCGCCCTCGTCGTAGCCGACGTATCCGGGAGGCGCTCCTACGAGGCGGCTGGCGCTGAACTTCTCCTGATATTCGCTCATATCGATGCGGGTCATCATGTTCTCGTCGTCGAAGAGGTACTCTGCGAGCGCCTTAGCGAGTTCGGTCTTGCCCACGCCGGTAGTACCGAGGAAGATGAACGAGCCGATAGGACGTTTGGGGTCTTGCAGACCGGCGCGGCTACGGCGCACAGCGTCGGCGATAGCCGTGATAGCCTCGTCCTGCCCTATCACCCGTTTATGGAGTTCGTCTTCGAGGTGCAGCAGTTTATCTTTCTCGCTTTGAAGCATTTTACTTACGGGAATGCCCGTCCAGCGCGAGACGACATCTGCAATATCCTCGCTGTCAACCTCTTCCTTAATCATAGCCTCTCCGCCCTGCATCTCGCGCAGGCGTTGCTGTATGGCAGCTATCTCGTTCTCCTTTTCTTTCAGTTTGCCGTAGCGAATTTCCGCCACCTTGCCGTAGTCGCCCTCGCGCTCGGCTTTGTCGGCTTCAAACTTCAGATTCTCAATGTCTATCTTGTTCTGCTGAATAAGATTGATTTGTTCCTTCTCGCTTTGCCACTTGGCTTTCTGATGTTTCTCGTCTTCGCGCAGGTCGGCTATTTCTTTGTTAAGCGTTTCAAGTTTTTCGGTATCTTTTTCGCGCTTAATAGCCTCGCGTTCAATTTCTAACTGTGCTATTCGGCGGGAGACCTCGTCGAGCGATTCGGGTACGGAATCGGCTTGCAGGCGCAGACGGGCGGCCGCCTCGTCCATGAGGTCAATAGCCTTGTCTGGCAGGAAACGGTCTGTAATATAGCGCGTTGAGAGTTGAACGGCGGCGATGATGGCGTCGTCCTTGATACGTATCTTGTGGTGGTTTTCGTACTTCTCTTTCAAGCCGCGCAGAATGGAGATGGAATCGGCTTCGTCCGGTTCGTTGACCATAACCATCTGAAAACGACGCTCTAAGGCTTTATCTTTCTCGAAATACTTCTGATATTCGTCGAGGGTAGTAGCGCCGATAGCCCTCAGTTCGCCTCTTGCGAGCGCGGGTTTGAGGATGTTAGCGGCGTCCATTGCGCCCTCGCCTTTTCCGGCGCCGACGAGCGTATGTATCTCGTCAATAAAGAGAATGATTTCGCCGTCGGACTTAATGACCTCGTTAACAACGGCTTTGAGGCGCTCTTCAAACTCGCCCTTATACTTTGCGCCGGCAATCAGTGCGCCCATGTCGAGCGAGAATATCTGCTTCGACTTGAGGTTTTCCGGCACGTCTCCGCGAATGATACGGTGCGCAAGCCCCTCTGCGATAGCGGTTTTGCCGACGCCCGGCTCGCCTATCAGGATAGGGTTGTTCTTGGTGCGGCGGCTGAGGATTTGCAGCACACGGCGTATCTCGTCGTCGCGCCCTATGACGGGGTCGAGTTTGCCGGAGCGCGCCCGCTCGTTGAGGTTGACGGCATACTTGCCCAGCGAGCCGTAGGTATCTTCGGCCGACTGGCTCGTTACCTTGCTGCCCTTGCGCAGTTCGTCAATAGCCTTGCGCAGTTCGGTTTCGGTCATACCGGCGTCCTTGAGGAGTTGCGAGACGTCGCTTTTCTCCGTCAGCAACGCCAGAATGATATGCTCAATGGAGACATACCGGTCGTCCATGCGACTGCTGTAGTCTATTGCCTTCTGCAGCACGGCGTTAGCCTCGCGGCTCAGGTACGGCTCTGCGCCCGTAACCTTCGGCATAGCGTCTATCTTGCGGTCGATGCTTTGGACGATGTTGTTGAGATTGACGCCAAGTTTTTGGGTGAGAAACTGAATGATACTTTCATCTGCCAAAATGACGCCCTTTAATAAATGAGCAGGTTCGATAGCCTGCTGATTTTTAGCGGTAACGAGGCTTGCCGCCTTCTGCACCGCCTCTTGCGATTTTATTGTAAAATTGTCTAAATTCAT
>JAISTJ010000174.1 GCA_031272655.1 Tannerella sp. | reverse complement strand
GGCGGCGATGCTTGCAAAAAGTTCCTGCAGGAACGGCTCGGAGACGACCACCGGCAGGACGCCGTTGTTGAGTTCGTTGTTGCGGTGTATGTCGGCAAAGAAACTCGACACAACGGCTTTGAAGCCGTATCCGGCGATAGCCCATGCCGCGTGCTCGCGGCTGCTGCCGCTACCGAAGTTCTTACCGGCTACAAGGACGCGGGCGCCCTCGTAACGCGGGTCGTTGAGGACGAAGCCGGGTATTGGGGCGCCGTCTTTGTCGTAGCGCCAGTCACGAAAAAGATTATCTCCAAAGCCCTCTTTGTCAGTGGCTTTCAGAAAGCGCGCGGGGATAATCTGGTCTGTGTCCACATTCTCTATCGGCAGTGGAACACAAGTACTTGTCATTGTCGTAAATTTTTCCATTTGTTTTGAATTATAGTGTTCGTGGGTCGGTGATATGGGCGGTGAGGGCGGCGGCGGCGGCGGTGAGGGGGCTGGCGAGGATGGTGCGCGCGCCGGGTCCCTGACGTCCCTCGAAGTTGCGATTGGATGTGCTTACTGCGTACTTGCCCGCAGGTACCTTGTCGTCGTTCATCGCTAAACAAGCCGAGCAACCGGGCTGTCGGAGTTCAAAACCTGCGTCAGCAAGTATTTTGTCCAAGCCCTCGTCGCATATCTGCTTGTCCACGAGCCATGAGCCTGGTACTAACCATGCCGTTACTCCGGGCGCTTTCTTCTTGCCGCGCACTACGGACGCAAAGGCGCGGAAGTCCTCTATACGACCGTTAGTGCAACTGCCGAGGAAAACATAGTCTATCGGCTTGCCGAGAAGGCGCTCGCCGGGGTGGAAGCCCATGTATTCGAGGGATTTGACGTCGTGGGGGGCGTCATTGCGAGGAACGAAGCAATCTGCTGAGGATGAGATTGCTTCACTGCGTTCGCAATGACGTGTTGAGATTGCTTCACTGCGTTCGCAATGACGGGAAGGTATTGCCTCCGTAATCCCCATCCCCATGCCGGGATTGGTGCCGTAGGTTATCATCGGCTCAACGTCTTCGGCGCGGAAGGTTATTTCCTTGTCGAACACGGCGTCGTCGTCGGTGCGCAGCGTCCGCCAGTATGCCACTGCTTTGTCCCATGCCTCGCCTTGCGGGGCGTACTCGCGTCCGCGCAGGTACTCGAAGGTCGTCTCGTCCGGCGCTATCATGCCGCCACGAGCGCCCATCTCTATCGAGAGGTTGCAGAGCGTCAGTCGCCCTTCCATAGTCAGCGAGCGCACCGCCGAGCCTGCATACTCCACGAAATAGCCCGTAGCGCCGCCGGTAGTCATTTTCGCTATAATATAAAGCGCCAAATCTTTGGCTGTTACGCACTTGCCGAGCGTTCCTTCGACGCTGATACGCATCGTCTTGGGCTTCGACTGCAGGATACACTGTGAGGCGAGTACCATCTCTACCTCGCTGGTGCCTATGCCGAAAGCGATAGCCCCCATAGCGCCGTGCGTCGAGGTGTGGCTGTCGCCGCAGACGATTGTCATGCCCGGCAGCGTCAGTCCGCGCTCCGGTCCTACGACGTGTATGACGCCGTTCTTTGGGTGAAGCATACCGAAGTATGTCAGTCCGAACTCGCGTGCGTTAGCCTCCAATGCGTCCACCTGGCGGCGCGAGACGGGGTCGGCTATTGGCTTGTCCTGGTCATGCGTCGGCGTGTTATGGTCGGGCATACAGTAGATACGCTCCGGACGCAGCGGCTTGAGTCCGCGCTCTCGCAGTCCGGCAAAAGCCTGCGGGCTTGTTACCTCGTGGCAGTACAGACGGTCGATGTACAACTGTGTCGGTCCGTCCTCAATGGTCGATACCACGTGCTTCGACCAGATCTTCTCGAATAATGTTTTAGATCCAAAATCTCTCATTGTTTCTTTAATTTAAACCGCTGCAAAGGTAAAAGCTTTTCTTTAAAACATGAAAAAAATTCTGAAAAATCTATATATCGCCGCAACTTGAGGCCACCAGTTTTGGAAAGATAATCAAAAAAACAGTACCTTTGCAGCAAATTTTGAACAATATGAATTATTACGAAGACGAGCATGAACACAGCGGGCATGAGCATTTTGAGATGAACAGGTTCAAAGAAACATTTGAAAAATATGCTCCCACAAGGCCTGACAGTGAGATTGCGGAAAAGGTTAATACGTTGATTAGTAAATGTTTCAACGAGAACAACAATCAAAAAACGCTGAAAACGCTGCATAACTGCATTGATTTGACAACGTTAAACGCCACAGACACAAAGGAAAGCGTCTGGAAGATGGTGGAAAAGCAGGTCAATGATTATGAAGGAACGCGCCCCGATGTACACAATATAGCGGCAGTTTGCGTTTATCCGTTGTTTATAGACACTGTAAAACAGGCGCTTACGGTGCAAGATGTTAAGATAGCGTCGGTAACAGGCGGCTTTCCGGCTTCTCAGACGTTTGCTGAAGTAAAGATTGCAGAAACGGCTATGGCAGTGATGCAAGGCGCGGAAGAGATTGATACAGTGATGAATCTCGGTTATTTTTTTGAAGAAGATTATGAGGCGTTGACCGACGAGCTGAGCGAGATAAAAGAAAGTTGTCGGGGTGCGACGCTGAAAGTGATTCTTGAGACAGGCGCTCTCGGCACCGTTGCCAATATCCGCAAAGCCGCTATTCTCGCCCTGTATTCCGGCGCAGATTTCATCAAGACATCAACCGGCAAGGGGTTTCCGGGCGCTACACCGGAAGCTGTATATGTAATGTGCAATGTATTAAAGGAATACGCATCCAAGACAGGACGAAAAGTGGGGATAAAAGTGGCAGGTGGCGTCCGCACAACTGAAGATGCCGTTAAGTATTACACGATAGTAAAGGAAATACTTGGTTATGAATGGCTTAACAAAAAACTTTTCCGCATTGGAGCCAGCAGCCTGCTTAGTGAATTGGAAAGTAAAATAATTTAAATATGACTGAAACAATGAGTTTTGCGCTCGGACACTTCGGCGTCGAGGAGGTGCAACTCCGTAAAACACTCGCAGCGGCGATGGAAAAAGGAGCAGACTATGCCGATCTGTTTTTCGAGCACACGTTTTCAAACAGTCTGACGCTTCAGGACGGCGCAGTAAACCGCGTTTACTCGAATATAGACTATGGCATGGGCGTTCGTGCAGTTGCGGGCGACCGTAGCGGATACGCTTATATTGAGAACATTACGCCCGACGAGATGATCAAGGCAGCCCGCACAGCAGCGCGGATAGCGACCGAAAGCGCCTCGAAAGAGCCTGCAAACATTACCGAAACGACGATTAACGGCAGCCTTTACAAAGTCAAAACCGCATGGGAAGATGTTGCCGTTAATTGCAAAATGCCTTATATTCAGGCTATTAACGACAAACTTTTTGCAGCCGACAGCCGCGTAGTCAAAGTATCGGCGTGGCTCAACGACACCACCTCCCACATCCTTTTCTGCAACTCCGAAGGCCAGAGTTATTACGACTACCGGCCGATGGTTGTGATAGGCGCCCTGTGCATTATGCACGACAACGGCAGAATGGAGAGTAACAGCTCCACAAGGGCGTTTCGCATGGGTGCGGAGTTCCTGACGGACAGCATGATAGACGCATTAGTCGGCGAAACGGTTGATAAAACGGCAATTCTTTTCAGCGCTGTGAAACCGAAAGGCGGTGAGATGCCTGTAGTGATGGGCGCAGGCGGTTCGGGCATACTGCTCCACGAGGCGATAGGACATGCTTTTGAAGCTGACTTCAACCGTAAGAACACTTCGATTTTCGCAAACAAACTGCACAAAAAGGTGTGCGATTCAGCCATCAATATCGTTGACGACGGGATCATCCCGTTCAATCGCGGCGCAGTCAATATTGACGACGAGGGCGTAATGGGGCAGAAAACTTATATTGTGCGCGAAGGGATGCTCACGAGCTATCTCCACGACCGCATCAGCGCTAAGTTTTATGGCGTTGAGCCTACCGGCAACGGACGTCGCGAATCGTTCCGCAACATGCCTGTTCCTCGCATGAGGGCTACCTATATGGAGGCCGGAAACTTTGATGAACAGGAGATAATCGCAGCGGTGAAGCAAGGCGTTTATGTGTCGAATTTTTCCAACGGGCAGGTGCAGATTGGCGCGGGCGATTTCACATTTTTCGTCAAAAACGGCTACCTGATTGAAAACGGCAAGCTGACACGCCCTTTAAAAGACATCAACATCATCGGCAACGGACCTAAAGCGCTGGCAGACATCACTATGGTCGGTAATAATTTCAAAATAGACGAAGGTTCGTGGACTTGCGGCAAAGACGGCCAATCATGCCCTGTTTCGCTCGGAATGCCCTCAGCCTTAGTCAGTAACCTAACAGTAGGAGGAGAAAGTTAATATGTTCACACAAGCACAAAAAGACCTTGCTTCGCAGGCTATGGATTTGGCGTTGCGTAACGGCTGTCAGGCAGCGCGTATAAGCCTGTATAACAGTTCAAATACATCTTTTGAAGTACGTAACATGCAGATAGACAGCCTGCAACAGGCATCCGAAAATGGTCTTAACATACATCTTTTCGTTGACGGCCGATACGGTTCTATTTCTACTAACAGATTGAATATCAACGAATTGGAAAGATTTATCAAGAACGGCATAGCATCAACACGCTTTCTTGCCGAAGACACTGCGCGGATGCTGCCGAACGAATCGCTTTACTACAAAGGTGGCAAGCCCGATTTACAGCTGTATGACGCTAAAATTCAGACACTTCAGCCCGATGAAAAAGTAGCGCTCGCTATGAAGGCTTGCGAAGAGATAATGGATAAAGATCCGCGCGTAATATCCTCAAATTCATCATATTCCGACGGCAGGAATTTCAGTTACCTGATTGCCAGCAACGGTTTTGAGGGCGAAACAGTCGCTTCATTTTTCAGTGTCAATGCCGAAGCGAGCATCAAAGGCGATGGCGACGCTCGTCCAAGTTCATGGTGGTATGAGTCATCGCTCTATTTCGACGAACTGATAAAAGAAGGCGTCGGAAAACGGGCATTGGAGCGGGCGCTTCGCAAACTTGGACAGAAAAAAACAGCCTCTTCAAAGATGCAGATGGTTGTGGAGTTCGCTTGTTCGTCGCAGTTGCTTTCACCCGTTATCAACGCTATCAACGGCGCCGCTATTCAGCAAAAAAACTCGTTCCTGCTTGACAAAAAAGGGCATAAAGTATTCAGTGACAGGATGATTCTAACCGATGAGCCGCATCTGCCCAAATCTTCAGGCGCGCGCTATTTCGACAATGAAGGCGTTGCTACACAGCACATTAAAGTGTTCGATAATGGCGTTCTAAACACCTATTTCATAGACACTTACTACGCCAACAAACTGCAAACGGCGCAAACAATCAGCTCACCTTCAATTCTTACGATGCCATCTTCCAACGGCAAGAACTGCGACGACTTGGTGGCTTCGACAGACAAAGGCATACTTGTAACCGGCTTCAATGGCGGTAACTGCAATGCCACCACCGGCGACTTCTCTTACGGCATCGAGGGTTTCCTTATCGAGAACGGCAAAATCACCCAACCGATCAATGAAATGAACATCACGGGAAATATGCTCACACTGTGGAGCAACCTCTTGGAAACAGGCAACGATGCCCGCCAAAGCGCCAACTGGCGCATTCCTTCACTACTTTTCGACAACGTTGATTTCAGCGGGAGCTAAGTCTTTGGGAATTAAGAATTAAGAACTTCAATTATACAAAAATGATAATAGATTCGTTAGAAAATTCGGGAAAATATGAAAGCCTTCATCCTTTGTTCAAGAAGGCTTTCCAGTATATCAAAGAGACGGATTTCACCGGCAAAAAGGACGGGAAAATCCGCACGGACGACACTCATCTCTATTTCGAGATCTCGCGCTTCAGGGGCAAGGATCCGGCCGACGCCACGCTCGAATCGCATAAAAAGTGCATTGACATTCACGCGCCCATCGTAGGAGTAGAGCGCATTGGATGGAAAGCGGCTGATTCTCTGATGATTATATCGGAGGCATACAACAATTCCAAGGACATAATGTTCTATCACGACTACCCGACAACATACATCAAACTCTATCCGGGACAATTCGCCATCTTCTTTCCAAACGAGGGGCACGCTCCTTCAATAGGCGAAGGCGACATCCGCAAAATCCTCGCCAAAATCGCCACAAACGGATAAACTTCGGTAGATGACGCAGAGATTGCTTCGAACCGCGTTCTCGTAATGACGAGATACGACAGGATTTTCACAATGACGAGGTTCGACTGCAGAGGCTTTTGTTATCGCAATGAATGAAATACGACAGTATTTCCACAGTAACGAACTGCACACTTACAGATGGGCGGTTACTTTCTTTCGACGCCGATGCCGAAGAGGGCGAAGTCGTATTTTATAGGGTCTTCGGGGTCGAATCGGCGCAGTTGGGCGGTTAGTTCTTCTACCGCGCGCCAGTCGTTACTGCGGCGTGTAAGCAGGCCTGTTTCACGGGCAATATCCCCTACATGAACATCTAAAGGAATATATAATTGGCTCTTTTTCAAAGACTTCCACACACCGAGATCCACAATACCATCATCGCGCACAAGCCAACGCAGGGCAAGATTAACCCGTTTAAGGGCGGAATTTTTCAAGTCGGACGAGTAGCAACGGACATCAGGTATTCCGCCGTTGGCATCCAAAGCCGCCTGTCGCAAAGCCGCAACAAGCGTTTGAGGCGATTTATCGGTGCATGAAGCCATAAACGCGTCCATGCTGTCGTAAGCAGTATAAAATTGCCTGAATCCACGCAGCATATACGCCATGTTATACTCAAAAAAAGTACGATGCACATTTGCCGTTCCGAGCGACTCAAAACCGCCGCTCATCACATAGTCATACGGGCTGACTCCCATCTTTTCAAGCATCTTTTCGGAGTTGCGCAGTATCATTTTCCGGTTTCCCCACGCAATCGTAGTAACTAAAAACGACACGATTTCTATATCCTGAAGCCGATTGTAACGACGCGGGAACTGCACCGGATCATCTTTTATAAAGTCCTTATTATTAATCCTTTCGGCATGAAAATCTAAAAAATCTTTTATATCCATCAAGTAAAAAATTAATTTTAAAATGCAAAGATACGCATTTTTTCGCATTTAATATATATCTTTGCGCCCTGAAAATTAATACTGAACATAGAAAATGAGAAAATGGAGAATTGAAGATTCGGCGGAACTGTACAACATTTACGGTTGGGGGCTGGATTATTTTTCAATTAACGAGAAGGGGCACATCGTGGTAACGCCAAAAAAAGAAGGCTCTCAAATTGACCTCAAAGAGCTGATGGACGAACTGACGCTGCGCGACGTCGCTGCGCCGCTGCTGCTGCGCTTTTCCGACATACTCGACAACCGTATTGAGAAGATTTCCAACTGCTTCCGCATCGCGGCGAAAGAATACCAGTACGAGGCGCAGAACTATATCATCTATCCTATCAAGGTCAATCAGATGAGACAGGTAGTGGAAGAGATTGTCAGTCATGGCAATAAGTTCAATATCGGGCTGGAAGCAGGCTCTAAACCCGAACTGCATGCAGTGCTGGCTATCAATACCGGCAACGATTCGCTGATAGTCTGCAACGGCTACAAAGACGAAGACTACATACAATTAGCGCTGCTGGCGCAAAAGATGGGCAAAAGGATTTTCATCGTCGTAGAGAAACTCAACGAACTGGGTTTAGTAGCCGAACTTGCCCGTAAGATGAAGGTGCGCCCAAACATCGGCATCCGCATCAAATTGGCGAGTTCGGGCAGCGGCAAGTGGGAAGAATCGGGTGGCGACGTCAGCAAGTTCGGCTTGACGTCAAGCGAACTGCTTGACGCTTTGGATATTCTGAAGAAAACGAAGATGGAAGACTGCCTTAAACTGATACATTTCCATATCGGCAGTCAGGTTACGAAGATACGCCGCATCAAAAACGCGCTGCGCGAAGCCTCGCAGTTTTATGTGCAGTTGCGGGCTATGGGCTATGCCGTTGAGTTTGTGGATATAGGCGGCGGTCTGGGAGTGGACTACGACGGCACGCGCTCGTCGAAAAGCGAGAGCAGCATGAACTATTCCATACAGGAATATGTAAACGATTCAATATCAACGCTTGTTGACGTCTGCGTGAAACACGGCATACCGCAGCCCAACATCATCACCGAATCGGGGCGCTCGCTGACGGCACACCATTCAGTGCTGATTTTTGAAGTGCTCGAAACGGCGACACTGCCGGAATGGGATGATAATGAAGACCTTCCGGAGAACGCGCATGAGTTGGTCAAAGACCTCTATAAACTGTGGGACGAGATGGACCAGCCGCGACTGATTGAGACCTGGCACGACGCGCAGCAGATACGCGAAGAATCGCTCGACCTGTTCAGTCTGGGGCTGATAGACCTCGTTACCCGCGCTCAGGTGGAGAAACTGTACTGGTCTATTGCGCGGGAGGTTCATCAGACGGCGATGAACATGAAACATGCGCCCGAAGAACTGCGTAAGATTTCTAAAATGCTGCCGGACAAGTATTTCTGCAACTTCTCGCTCTTCCAATCCCTGCCCGATTCGTGGGCTATCGACCAGGTCTTCCCTATCGTTCCGCTCTCGCGGCTTGACGAAAAGCCCACGCGCACAGCCTCGCTGCAGGACATCACCTGCGATTCGGACGGCAAGATTGATAACTTTATCAATATGCACAACTATTCGTACTACCTGCCCGCACACCCGCTCAACAAGCGCGAGCCGTATTATATCGGCGTCTTTCTTGTGGGCGCCTATCAGGAGATTCTCGGCGACCTGCATAACCTCTTCGGCGACACCAACGCCGTCCATATCTCCGTTACCAAAGACGGCTACCAGATAGAGCAAATAGTTGATGGCGAGACGGTTGCCGATGTGCTCGAATATGTTGAATACAGTCCGAAGAAGTTGGTACGCACCGTCGAGTCGTGGGTAACGGCGGCAATGAAGGAGGGCAAGATAACCGTCGAAGAGGGGCGCGAATTTCTCTCCAACTACCGCTCCGGCTTGTATGGCTATACTTATTTAGAATAATTTCATTATTTCGTCAGGCGAATCCACGATGAAACCGGCGCCGGCTTCGGTCAGTTCCTCTCTCGGGCGGAAGCCCCAAGTTACGCCTACCGAACGGATTCCGGCATTGGATGCTGTGTGCATATCCACCGCCGAATCGCCGATGTAAAGGGCTTCCGAAGCGGTTACGTTCGCAACTTTCAGAATATCAAACACTATCGCAGGATCGGGTTTTACGGGCGTACCCTCGCGCTGACCGAAAACAGCTACAAAATCGGTATCAGGAAATAGCTGACTGATAAGCTTTTCCGTAGCAAGATGATACTTATTGGACGCTACGGCAAGCATTAATCCCCTGTTTTGCAGCCAATTAAGCAGTTTTTCTATTCCCTCGTATGGTAAAGTATTGTCCGTATTGTGATTATCGTAATAAGGAAGGAATGATGTCCTGATTTTCAATATGTTATCTGTCATTTTGGATCCTTCGGGTAGGGCGCGTTCAAAAAGTTTGTTGATTCCGTTGCCGACAAAATATTTGTAAGCATCAATCGGATGAGCGGGAAAGCCGTTTTGCGTCAGAGCATAGTTAGTGCAAACGGCAAGATCTGTTATTGTGT
Organism: Tannerella sp.; assembly: GCA_031272655.1. Lineage (GTDB taxonomy): Bacteria > Bacteroidota > Bacteroidia > Bacteroidales > Tannerellaceae > Tannerella. The sequence goes on along the minus strand of JAISTJ010000174.1, from coordinate 918 downwards.
TGAGCAACGTGCCGTCCAAATCAAAAATCACCAATTTAATCATCAATATTTTCTGTTAAATATTTCATTGTAAATCAATGCCTTACGCCATTCATCAACATCGCTCGGCAAGTCTTCGGCTGTAAAAACCTGATACTCTTCTTCCACTGCAACAGGCGCTTTTTCAGAAACTTTCGGCATTATGGAACTGTATGCTTCGCCTGTTTCAAGCGACTGATATTCAGGGAAAACGGGAGATTTAGACGACTTGAACCGTTTGGAAGACACAGCTTTAGGCCGTTTCGGAACTGTTTCTACCTCAGTTTCAACAGGTTGAGGAATAAGTATCTCTTCAAAAATATCACGCACGGGTCTCTGCTGCTCGGCAGGGTTTTTCTTCTTCACCAATGAGCCAAACAAACTGCTGACGCCTGCAATAATCAGGATCACAACATATAACCAGTCGCCTATATTTTCCATTTTTATAAGTTTTAAAGTTGCAAAAGTAAGAAAAAAACAAACTCAAACAAAAAAATTTGTAACTTTGCACGATTTTTACAAGGATATTTTTTTTATGAACAAAAGTAAATTCGCTGAATATAAGGGTTTTGACCTTGCAGAGGTCAATCGGGACGTCCTGCAAAAATGGAACGAGCAAGACGTATTCCACAAAAGTCTGAACGTCCGTGAGGATGCGCCAAAGTATATATTCTATGAAGGCCCGCCGTCGGCTAACGGGATGCCGGGCATTCACCATGTCATCGCGCGTACAATTAAAGATATTTTCTGTCGTTACAAGACTATGAAAGGATTTCTGGTAGACAGAAAAGCCGGGTGGGACACTCACGGATTGCCCGTTGAGCTTGGAGTAGAGAAAAAACTCGGTATCACAAAGGAAGATATAGGCAAGAAAATTAGCGTTGAAGATTATAACAACGA